>NZ_JBSFQI010000003.1:202073-335759 GCF_053588635.1 Gordonia sp. NPDC003425
CGCTCGCCGCCTTGCTGCTGCTCGCCGCCTTGTTGCTGCTCGCCGCCTTGTTGCTGCTCGCCGCCTTGTTGCTGCTCGCCGCCCTGCTGCTGCCCACCATCCGACGACGGCTGCTGCTCTTGGGTCACAGACTTCTCGACCTTCTCGGCCGGATGCGGTGCGTCGGTGGACGTGACACCCGCGTTCTCGTCGACGGCCATCTGGGTGCTCGCCTGGGTGCCGGGGCTCGTGTCCGGGAGCGTCGTATGCGGCAGGATCGACTGCAACCAGTTCACCGTGGCCACCAGCGACGGGCGGTATGCCGGTCCCGGTGCCACCGGGGGCAACCCCGCGATCACCGACGCCCAATACGACAGCTTGTTCACCGGCATCAGCACGATGCTCTTCCCGCTGGCCTTGAGCGCGGCGACTCCCTCACCCCACAACTCGGGATTCCAGGTGAACAGGCCGACCACCGTGTTCTGGAAGGCGTACAGATCGGGCAGATAGCCGCCGTAGCCGAGTTGCGGCAGCTGCGGCAACCAGCCCATCGCGAACCGGATCGGCGGTTGGAAGGTGCTGAGCTGGATGCCGAAGATATCCGGCAACACCAGCCGGTACTTCAGGAGGTCCGGGACGGTCCAGTTGAGGCCGATCTTGTCGACGAACTCCTGCGTCAGGATCGCCGCCGACGACGGCACCACCAGCACGCACGTGCTGGTCGACGTTCCATCTGCGGTGGAACACTGGAGGCGCTTCTTGCCCCATGCATCCCACAGCCAGCCGTTGACCGGCGGCAGATACATGTACAGCGGGTACAGGCCGTGCTTCACCCAATAACCCGCGAGCCCGTCGAGAGCGCCGATGGGATCGTGCAGCGGGTCGGGGAGATCGCAGATCGGGTCACCGGAAAAACACACTGTGGTGACCGGCAGTCCGCCGAAGTCGTCGTCGGCGCGCGCTCCGGCCATCGTCAGTCCCGGGATGACACCGACGAGCACGAGTTCGATCCCCTCGCCGTAGAGGGTTCCGGCTTGTCGCGGATCGGAGTAGAGCAGGCCCGACACCGTGCTCTTGTCGTATGTACCGGTCGTGTCGGTGCCGATGATGGTGAGCGCGTCGCCGGCGATCCCCGCGCCCTGTGAGTAGCCGACGATGACGACGGGGGATCCCGGGCAGCGCGACTGGTAGCTCGACACCGTCGACAAGGTGGCCTGCTCACCCTGCGCCTGGCTGTTGTCGAAGCCGAATGCGCCCAGTGGCCAGATCGTCGCCGGGTATTTAACTGGCTCGACCTTGTAACCGTCGTACTTCTTCTTGGTGAAGTCGTCGGGGTCACGCTGATTCACGACACCCTCGAGCAACCCCGCATTCGGGTCCCACGTGCCGCCGACCAACACCAGCGCACCGTTGCCGCAATCCGCGGAATCCTCGGCCCGGGCCACCCCCGCACCGAAGGTCTGACCGAGCGCCAGAAGCACGGCCATGATGGCCGCGGTCCCGATCAAGGCCATCACGGTGAATGTCTTACGGAGACCCACGGCGCTCATCATCGCTTCCTCACCCTCAACTGCCCACAGGCATCGAATCCATTCTAGATCCGCCATGTCGACGCGATGATTCAATACCGCAGATAACGCCTGAATCCGCCGCGATTGGCCCGATCGGACGACATCACGCGCGCAGTCGCACCGCTCTCACCTGCCCGATGTCCACCGGTGAAACCAGGCTGCGTCAGAGGGTTCTCACCATGTTGCGTCCGTGTTATATCCTTGACGCCAGGTCATGAGCATCAGCGTGAAGCCCCGGCTTGCTGATCGGCAACCCTCCAACCGCGGTGGGGTGCTCCGGGTGATGACCGGGTTGTGGGACGGCCGCACAGGCCTCCCCGGCAAGCGCGGGTCCGAAGGTCGGACCCCAACAGGGTCACCGTGCCCTGCCGACCGCAGAAAGTGATCTATACCCATGTCTGACGTAGCCAACAGTGGCAACGAGAACATCGCCGAACAGGACCCGACGGCTTCCTGGAGTTTCGAGACCAAGCAGATCCACGCCGGCCAGAGCTCCGATGCCACCACCAATGCGCGGGCACTGCCGATCTACCAGACCACGTCGTACACCTTCAACGACACCGCACACGCCGCGAACCTCTTTGCGCTCGCCGAGCCGGGCAACATCTACACGCGCATCATGAACCCGACGCAGGACGTCGTGGAGCAGCGCCTGGCCGCACTCGAAGGTGGCGTCGCGGCCCTGCTGGTGGCGTCGGGCCAGGCGGCGGAGACCTACGCGATCCTCAACATCGTCGAGAACGGCGGACACGTCGTCTCCAGCCCCCGCCTCTACGGCGGCACCTACAACCTGTTCCACTACACGCTGCCCAAGCTGGGCGTCGAGGTGAGCTTCGTCGACGACCCGGAGGACCTCGACTCGTGGCAGGCCGCCGTCCGCGACAACACCCGGGCGTTCTACGGTGAGTCGATCTCCAACCCCGACAACGAGATCCTCGACATCGAGGGCATCTCCGAGGTGGCGCACCGCAACGGCGTTCCGCTCATCGTCGACAACACCGTCGCCACGCCGTACCTGCTCAATCCGCTGGCCCACGGCGCCGACATCGTCGTGCACTCGGCCACCAAGTACATCGGCGGACACGGCACCGCGATCGGCGGCGTGATCGTCGACGGCGGCACCTTCGACTGGCGCGTGCAACGTGACGGGAAGGATCTGTTCCCGGGGTTCACCACGCCCGACCCGAGCTATCACGGTGCGGTGTTCGCCGATCTCGGCGCACCCGCGTACGCGTTGAAGGCCCGCGTGCAACTGCTGCGCGACACGGGCGCGGCGATCTCCCCGTTCAACGCGTTCCTGCTCGCCCAGGGACTCGAGACCTTGAGTCTTCGCGTCGAGCGTCACGTGGCCAACGCACAACGGGTGGCTGAGTACCTGAACGACCACGCCCAGGTGGAATCCGTCGCGTATGCGGGCCTGCCGTCGTCGCGGTGGTACGAGCGCGGCCAGAAGCTGGCCCCCAAGGGGCAGGGCGCGGTGATCGGATTCGAGATCGTCGGCGGCGTCGACGCCGGTAAGCGCTTCGTCGAGGCGCTGACGCTGCACAGCCATGTCGCCAACATCGGGGACGTGCGGTCGCTGGTGATCCACCCCGCATCGACCACGCACAGCCAGCTCACCCCCGAGGAGCAACTGGCGGCCGGTGTGACCCCCGGCCTGGTGCGGTTGGCCGTCGGCGTCGAAGGTATCGACGACATCCTCGCCGACCTCGACCGCGGCTTCCGCGCAGCGCAATAACACGATCAGGACAGGAGCGAGGTAACTCGTGTCGGTGAGCATCGACCCGCAGACGGATACCGCCGAGCAGCCCGACTGGGAGAACGTCCCGGACGGGCAGATGCTCAGCGCACGTCTCGGGTCGATGCCACTCGACAGTGGTGCGCGCATCGACAACGTGACGCTCGCATTCCAGCGTTGGGGACGGTTGTCGCCCGCGCGGGACAACGTGATCCTCGCGCTACACGCGCTCACCGGCGACTCGCACGTCACCGGTCCGGCCGACGACGACCATCCCACCCCGGGCTGGTGGGACGGACTCGTCGGACCCGGACGTGCGATCGACACCGACGAGTGGTGTGTGATCTCCGCGAACGTGCTCGGCGGATGTCGCGGGTCGACGGGGCCGGCGTCGCTGGATTCCCAAGGGAGACCGTGGGGTTCACGTTTCCCGCAGATCACCGTCCTCGACCAGGTGCGGGCGGAGGTGGCCCTGATGGATCGCCTCGGCATACGTGAGGTCGGGGCGGTGCTCGGCGGTTCGATGGGCGGTGCGCGCGCACTCGAGTGGATCATCGAATACCCCGAGCGGGTGCGCAGCGCACTCGTGCTGGCCGTCGGTGCCCGCGCGACCGCCGACCAGATCGGCACCCAGACCACCCAGATCGCCGCGATCACCTCCGATTCCCAGTGGCAGGGCGGCGATTACCACGGCACCGGGCACACGCCGACCGCCGGCATGGGTGTGGCACGACGCATCGCCCACCTCACCTATCGGAGCGAGGCCGAACTCGACGAGCGTTTCGCCAACAACCCCCAGGGCGACGAGAAGCCGTTGCGCGGTGGCCGCTACGCGGTGCAGAGCTACCTCGAGCACCAGGCGGACAAGCTCGTCGAACGTTTTGATCCCGGCAGCTACGTCGTGCTGTCGGAGGTACTCAACCACCACGACGTCGGACGCGGACGCGGCGGCGTCAAGGCCGCCCTCAATGGTTGCCGGGTACCGGTGATCGTCGGCGGTATCGACTCGGATCGCCTGTACCCGTTGCGGTTACAGGTGGAGCTCGCCGAG
This sequence comes from Gordonia sp. NPDC003425, assembly GCF_053588635.1. Lineage (NCBI taxonomy): Bacteria > Bacillati > Actinomycetota > Actinomycetes > Mycobacteriales > Gordoniaceae > Gordonia > Gordonia sp. NPDC003425. The sequence goes on from NZ_JBSFQI010000003.1 coordinate 206,413, forward strand.
GAGCTCGGCAACTGCATCGGTGGCCTGCAGGTGGTGCATTCCGACAACGGTCACGACGGATTCCTCACCGAGTTCGACGCGATCAGCGACCTACTCAAACGTACGGTGGCGCTGGCGCGGCGATAGCGCGGCCGCAGCGGCCCATCACGGCGGTGGCAGCAGTCCGGCCATCGGCGTTGTCGTCGTGGTCGACGGGGCGTCGTCGCGCGGTGGCTGCCGCGGCGTGGGAGAGGTCGACGGCGGCGTGGAGGGTCGCGACGGCCGAAGATTCGGCGGCAGCAGATCGGGCGGTATCGAAATGCCCGGTGGCAGTGGCAATGTCGGGCGCGTGGTGGTGGGCGGCGGCGTCGAGGTTTCGGGGACCACCGGCCGCGACGTCGCCGACAATGTCCGCGTTGCCACCGAGGTGGTGGGCGGCAGCTCGGTGGTCGCCCATCGGGGACCGGCCTCGTCGCGCTGCAGCCACGGGGTCTCGGTGGTCTGCGGAATCGGACTCGGCGCCTCGGCAGTACCCCGGGAGGTGACCGCCTCGGTGGTGGTGACATCCGTCGTCGCCGCCACCGAGGTACTGGCCGGCAGCACCGGTCTGCTCTGTCCGGTGAGGGCACTGTCCATCGCGTAGGCAGCCATCACCACCGCGGCCACGATCGCCGCCGCAACCGCGATCGGAACCGGCGAGAGCCACCGGCGGCGACGATTGCCGCCGAGGAACGCCAGACGCGACGGCGCCTGCGCACCCTGGCGGGCAAGCATCGCCGCGCCGGTCGCGGCGACCAATTCCGGATCCGACGGCGCGACGATGTCGGCGGCTGACGGCTCATCGGCCGGCACCATGTCGCGCAGCACGTCCAGATTGGCGAGGCCACCGACGAGTACGACGGCCTCGGCGGGGTGCTCCGACAAGTAGCGTCCGAGCACTTCGCGTGCCCGTTCGATGAGTGGGCGCGCCGCTGACTCCACGTCGGCGGGGGTGATGAAGAGCCGACCGTCGGTATCCGAATCAGTCACCCGCGCAACGGATTCGAGCGGGGCTACACCCCCGGCCTCCTCCTTGGACATCCGCGCCGCACGCAACAGCGCGGTGCGGTCGGACCGCGCGGTCAGCCGTTGCCCGACGTCCGGTCGCGCATCGGCGAGATGGTCGGCGATGGCGTCGTCGAGTAGACGACCGCCGAGCACATCGGTTCGCTCGAACCCCGAGATCGCGCTGTCCGATGTCCGCACGGTGTACAGGCTCATGCCCGTGTCGCCGCAATCGGCCACCACGACGGTGCGGTAACGGTCGATCTGACCGGTGCCGGTCAGATAGGCGACAACGGCCGCCTCCTCGGAGACCAACTGCACCTGGCGCCGCGTGCCCGACCCTCCCCACCGCGACGTGCGGTGGCGCATTCCCTCCCGCGCGGCCACCCCGATGGGCCCCACGCTGTGTCCACGTTCACGCGCCGCGTCGAGCACGAGGTCGATACCAGCGTTGACGCGCCCGACCTCGTCGAGCCCGTCGCTGCGGTCCACCTCGATGACCCGGGAGTCGACCACGTTGCGACCAGCGGCGTCCCGGGTCAGCAGGACGTAATGAATCATCCCCTGACCTGCGGACACACCCAACGACGTCATCTCGTCGGTGGTGTGGTCTCCGGTCTCGAACGTCGAAGTGATGGGTCCCCTGCCGTCCTCGTGTATGTGCTGGTTGTGTGCTGTGTGGTGGCGCCTCGGACCCGGCCGGGCCGGGTCACAAGTCGTTGGCCACCGTAATCAATCTGTGCCCAACGGGTCGATCGACGTGGCCAGCCAGAGCATCACCCCGCCGACCGACGCCAAGCAGAAGACGTCGAAAGCCCGTCCCCGGACCTGCAGCAACCCTACCCGGGACGTGGGCAGCAGGGCCCGCAGCAACGACCCGAGAACGAGTGCGGAACCGAAGACGAAGGCGCCGCGACGCCATCGGTCGAACAGCACCAGCGCCGCGGCGACCACCACGCCCAGCATGACCAGCAGGTAGGGGATCTGCACGAGGTACCGGCGCACACGCCGTGCCCGGCGCAACTGCGCCACGCGGGCGTCGGTGGCGGCACTCACCGGGCCGCACCCTGAGCCGATTCCGCCAGCTGCGCCTCGGCGCGTTCGATCACGTTCACCAGCAAGAATGCGCGGGTCAACGGGCCGACCCCGCCCGGATTCGGCGAGACGTACCCGGCGACGTCCCACACGTCGGGCGCCACGTCGCCGACCAGACCGTCGGCGGTACGGCTGACACCCACGTCGATCACAGCCGCACCGGGCTTGACCATGTCGGCGGTGACGAGATGCGGTACGCCGGCGGCGGCGATCACGATGTCGGCGCGCGACACCTCGGCGGCGAGGTCCCGGGTTCCGGTGTGGCACAGGGTGACCGTGGCGTTCTCGCTGCGGCGGGTGAGGAGCAGGCCGATGGGCCGGCCGATGGTGACCCCACGGCCCACCACCGTGACGCGCGCCCCCGCGAGCGGGATGTCGTAGCGGCGCAGCAGGTGGATCACCCCGCGCGGCGTACACGGGAGCGTCGACTCCTTGCCCAGCACAAGGCGGCCCAGGTTGATCGGATGCAGGCCGTCGGCGTCCTTGGCAGGATCGATGCGCTCGAGGGCGGCGTTCTCGTCGAGGTGCCGCGGCAGCGGGAGTTGCACGATGTAGCCCGTGCAGCCCGGGTCGGCGTTGAGTTCGTCGATCGCGGCGTTGAGGTCTGCGGTGGTGGCGTCGGCGGGCAGATCTTTGCGGATCGACGCGATGCCGATCTTGGCGCAATCGGAGTGCTTGCCCTTCACATACGAGTGTGAACCCGGATCGTCGCCGACCAGGATGGTGCCCAGGCCGGGCATCACACCAGCCATACGTAGTGCGTCGACCCGCTCGCGGAGGTCGGCGAAGATCTCGTCGCGGGTCAGCTTGCCATCGAGTCGTATCGCACTCACCCGTCTATTGTTCCATTCTGAGGGTTCCATCCGGGAGGTGGCCGATCCGACCGCAACCCCGCCGCGGGATACAGTGCGTCCATGTCGGGTCAGGCAGTCTCCGCGATCTCGCCCGGGGACGTCACGGCCGCGCGGGCGAGAATCGACGGCCATCTGCGTCGCACGCCGATCCTGCGCACCGGAATCGACACGCCTTCCGGCCCGGTGGACGTGGTGTTCAAACTCGAGTTCACGCAGCTCGGCGGCTGCTTCAAGCCGCGCGGAAGCGTCAATGCGGTACTTCACGCGCGCGAGCAGGGGATCTTGGGCGACACGGGTGTAATGGTGGCCTCCGGCGGCAACGCCGCGATCGGTGCCGCATGGGCGGCGCGTATCGCCCGCACCCACTGCACCGTCGTGGTGCCCGAGACGGCCCCATCGGTGAAGGTGGCGGCGCTGCGGGCGTTGGGGGCCGACGTCCATCTGGTGGGACAGATCTATCAGGACGCCGCCGATCACGCCGCGGCGCGGGCCGAGGAGACCGGCGCGCTGCTGCTGCACGCCTACGATCTGCCCGACGTGGTCGCCGGCGCCGGCACGATCGGCGCCGAGCTCCGCGAGGAGGTCGACGGGCCGCTGACCACCGTCGTGTGCGTGGGCGGCGGCGGATTGCTCGGCGGACTCGCGGCCGAGATGCGCCCCGGCGACCGGCTGATCGGTGCCGAACCGGAGGGTGCGTCGTGCCTGCATGGTGCCGTGGCCGCGGGCCACCCGGTTTCGGTGCGGCCGGAAAGCGTTGCCGCCGATTCGCTGGGCGCCACCCGCGTCGGCGACATCTGCTGGGCCACCATCGCGGGCCGCGACGTCGAGAGTGTGGTGGTGTCCGACGACGACATCATCGCCGCCCGCCGGATGCTGTGGCATCGATGGCGCATCGTGGTGGAGCACGGCACCGCCACCGCGGTGGCCGCGGTCACCACCGGAGCGGCGCGACCCGCCGCCGACTCCACGCTGTGTGTGGTGCTGTGCGGCGCCAACACGTCACTCGACGGGCTCTGACGGGTCGAGCGTGCCCATAATCCCGTCGAGCGTGCCCACATCCGAGTCGACCGTGCCCACATCCGAGTCGAGCGTGCCCACATCCGAGTCGACCGTGCCCATATCGGCGAATCTTCTCTGTGCCACCCTCGATATGAGACGACGACGCGACGTGCGCTGCGAGACCGAGTGCGCTTCGGCGCAGTTCCACGACACGAGGCCCGAGGAATTCACTTGTTCCGAATGATGTTCTATCAGCCCTGCATTCCGCCCAACACCGGCAATGCGATCCGGTTGGCCGCCAACACCGGCTGCGAACTCCACCTCGTCGAGCCGCTCGGGTTCTCCATGTCGGACGCCCAAGTGAGGCGTGCAGGCCTCGATTACCACGAAATGGCCACTGTCACAGTTCATCCCGACCTCGATCGGGCCTTCGACGCACTGGCCCCGCGTCGGGTGTTCGCGTTCACCGCGCATGCCGAACGCTTCTATACCGACGTCGATTACCAGCCGGGTGATGTCCTACTGTTCGGACCTGAACCCACCGGACTGCCCGACGAGGTCCTCGACGATGACCGGGTCACCGACCAGATCCGTATACCCATGCTCGCCGGGCGCCGCTCACACAATCTGGCGAACGCCGCGAGCATCGTCGTCTATGAGGCATGGCGACAGAACGGATTCGACGGAGCCGTCTAGTCGAAACCGGGCACGCTCAACCGAGATGTGGGCACGCTCGACGCGGATCTGGGCACGCTCGACTCAGCCGACGCGGAAGCGCTTGGTGCGCGCGGTGGCGCCGCCGACGAGTGCCACCTTGCTCTTGGGAACACCGAGATGCTTGGCCAGCAGTTCGGCGATCGCCTTGTTCGCCTTGCCCTCGGTCGCGGGTTCACGCACGTAGATGGTGATCGAACCGTCGGGTCCGGTCTCCACCAGCGGCCCCTTTCGGCTGCTCGGCTTGGCCGTGACGATCACCTGTTGTGCCATCTCTCGTCTCTCGCTCAGCGCGCGGATAGACCGCGCGTCGGTTCAACTCGGTTCAGTGCCAGTCCCGCGAACGGGTTCCGACTCGAAGATCCATGCGCTGCAAACGATCTGCAACCACCGTCACCGCACCCTCGGCGTTTTGCACCTTACCGCGGACCAGCAGTGCCGAGGCCGAATGTGCCAGGTCGCGATACCGCGACCACAGCCCCACCGAACACACCACGTTCACCATGCCGGTTTCGTCCTCGAGATTGATGAACGTCACGCCCGACGCCGTCGCGGGACGTTGCCGATGCGTGACCGCCCCGCCGACGATGACGCGGGACCCATCCGGCACAGACAATAGCGCCTCGGCGGGCAACACACCCATGGCGGCCAACCGCGGCCGGAGGAACTGCGTCGGATAGTTCGTGGGGGTGATGCCCGTCGCCCAGGCGTCGGTGGCCGCGAGTTCCACGTCGGACAATCCGGGCAGGGTGGGCGTCTGCGCCGATCCGCGCAGGTCGAGGTGATCGGCACTGGCCGTGGCCGCCGCCCCGGCCGCCCATAGAGCCTGCCGCCGGCTCATCCCGAAACACTCGAAGGCCCCGGCACCGGCCAGCCCCTCCAGCTGTCGCAACTCGAGATCGGCGCGCCGCGACAGTTCGACGATGCTCTCGTACGGACCGTCGGCCACACGGCGTTCGACGATGCGCGCCGCCACCTCCTCCCCCACCCCGCGCACCGCGGCCAGACCGAGCCGCACCTCGAGTCCCCCGGCCTCCAGCGTCGCCTCGGCGAGCGAGGCATTGATGTGCGGTCGATGCACCCGCACACCGTGCCTGCGCGCGTCGGCAACCAGGGACTGAGGCGAATAGAAGCCCATCGGCTGCGCCCGGAGCAGCGCCGCGCAGAACGCGGCCGGATGATGCAGCTTGAACCACGACGAATAGAACACCAGCGAGGCGAAACTCTGCGAATGACTCTCCGGGAAACCGAAATTGGCGAAGGCGGCCATCTTCTCGTAGATGCTGTCGGCCACCTCCCCGGTGATACCGTGCTCGCGCTCCATCCCCTCATAGAAGCGGCGGCGCAACTGCTGCATACGCTCGGGCGAGCGTTTGGAGCCCATCGCCCGGCGCAACTGATCGGCCCCGGCGGCATCGAACCCGGCGACGTCGACCGCGAGTTGCATGAGCTGCTCCTGGAACAGCGGCACCCCGAGAGTGCGAGCCAGCGCCTTGTGCATCGACGGATGCTCCACGTCGGGTTTCTCGTCGCCGTTGCGACGCCGGATGTAGGGATGCACCGACCCGCCCTGGATCGGGCCGGGACGGATCAGCGCCACCTCGACAACGAGATCGTAGAAACACCGCGGTTTCAGCCGCGGCAGCGTGGCCATCTGGGCACGCGACTCCACCTGGAACACCCCCACCGAATCGGCGCGGCACAACATCTCGTACACGGCTTCCTCGGTGAGGTCCAGACGCGCGAGATCGACGTGGAGGCCCTTGTGTTCGGCCACCAGGTCGATCGCGTAGTGCAGCGCCGAGAGCATGCCCAGCCCCAGCAGATCGAACTTCACCAGCCCGATCGCCGCGCAGTCGTCCTTGTCCCACTGCAGCACGCTGCGGTTGTCCATCCGAGCCCATTCGGTGGGACAGACGTCGGCGATGGGTCGGTCGCAGATCACCATGCCGCCCGAATGGATGCCGAGATGCCTGGGCATCCCCTCGATCTCGGCGGCGAGTTCGAGCACGTCGTCCGGTGCGGTGTCGGGCATCTTGCTCCACGCGTCCTGCTGACCGGTCGCATAGCCGAGCGCACGCGCCATGTCGCGCACCGACGACCGGCCGCGGTAGGTGATCACGTTGGCCACCTGTGCGCTGTAATCACGCCCGTAGCGGCGGTAGACGTACTGGATGGCCTCCTCCCGGCGATCGGACTCGATGTCGACGTCGATGTCGGGCGGCCCATCGCGTTCGGGTGAGAGGAATCGTTCGAACAGCAATGCGTTGGCCACCGGGTCGACGTTGGTGATCCCGAGCGCGTAACACACCGCCGAGTTGGCCGCGCTGCCCCGACCCTGACACAGGATGTCGTTGCGTTTGCAGAAGTCGACGATGTCGGCGACCACCAGGAAATAGCCGGGGAAATCGAGGGTGGTGATGACGGCGAGTTCGTGTTCGATCTGCCGGTAGGCGGCCGGGTGTTGGGTGGGTGTGCCGTAGCGACGCTGGGCGCGGGTCATGGTGAGGTGGCGCAGCCAGCTGATCTCGGTGTGCCCGTCGGGCACGTCGAACGGCGGGAGTTGCGGCGCGATCAGCCCGAGTTCGAAGGCGCACTCGGCCGCCAACTCCGACGCGGCGACGATGGCATCGCGATGGGCGGGCATCAGCCGCGCCATCTCGTCACCGCTGCGCAGATGCGCGCCGCCGACACCCGGCATCCAGCCGGCAATGGTGTCGACGTCGGTGCGGGCCCGCACGGCGGCCATCGCCATGGCCAGCCGCCGGCGGCGCGGCGCGGCGAAATGCGCACCGGTGGTGGCCACCGTGGGCAACCGGAAACGCCCGGCCAGTTCGGCCAGCGCGGCATTGCGTTCATCGTCGTCGGGTAGTCCCGACGCCGTCAGTTCCACCACCACGCCATCACGGCCGAAGCGGTCGACCAGCCCGCGTAGTGCGATCTCGGCCGCACCGGTCCCGGCCCGGTCCAGGGCCCGACGCACCGCACCCTTGCGACATCCGGTCAGCACCACCCAGTGCCCGGCCTCGCCGGCGAGCCGGTCGATGTCGTACCGCAGCAACCCTTTCTCGCCGCCGGTCATGTGGGCATCTGCGATGACCCGCGACAGGCGCCGGTAGCCCTCACCGCTGCGCGCGAGGACCAGCAGATGCTCGCCCGCCGGATCGTTGACCCCTGTGCGGGCGACATCGGGTTCCAGCGAGAGTTCGGCGCCGAACACCGTCGGCATGCCGAATTCCCTTGCCGCCTCGGCAAATCGGACCACCCCGTAGAAGCCGTCGTGATCGGTGATCGAGAGCGCGGACAGATCCAGTCGCACCGCCTCCTCGACCATCTCCTCCGGCATCGAGGCGCCGTCGAGAAAGCTGTAGGAACTGTGTGCGTGCAGTTCGGCGTAGGGCAGCGACGAGCGCACCCGATCGATCTCGGGCGCGGTGTAGGCGCCCCGCTTCCGCGACCAGGCGGGGCTGTCGCCGCCGTCGCCGGGCGGCGACAGATCGCTGCGCCCCCCGCTCTCCGGGCCGAAGAACTCACCGGGCCGCGCACCTCCCGGCGCCCGCCCCGACAGCACCCGCTCCATCTCCCGCCAGGTCGGCGGACCCTGGTTCCAGCCCACCCGACAATGATAGAACACCTGTTCGATGAAGTCGATCGCGTCGCCTCGTTGTGAACAGCTCCACGGTTCCCCGGCCCTCGGGAACCTTGCCATCTGTCGGTGTAAGTGTCAGGGTGGGATGCGTTCTTACCGACCAGTAAGAAGCAGTGCGGCGATCGGGGACAACACAGTGAGCACGTACTTCCTCACCGGTGGCACCGGTTTCATCGGTCGACGGGTGATCCGTCGACTGCTCGATACCCGGCCCGACGCCACGGTGTACGCACTGGTCCGCGCCGGTTCACTCACCCGATTCAGTGAGATGTTCGCCGACGTATCCGCCGATCGACTGCATCCCGTGGTCGGCGATCTCACCGCACCGGGCCTGGGCCTCGACTCCGCCGACCTACCGGCCGCCACCGACCACGTGATCCACCTGGGCGCGATCTACGACATGACCGCCGACGCGCAGACGCAGCAGCGGGCCAACGTCGACGGCACCGCGCACGTCGCCGACCTCGCCGCCGACCGCGGCGCCATGCTTCATCACGTCTCCTCGATCGCCGTGGCCGGAGATCATTCCGGTGCCTTCACCGAGGCCGATTTCGATCTGGGACAAGGATTTCCGACGCCCTATCACCGCACCAAGTTCGAGGCCGAGAAGCTCGTCCGCGAGCGCGACGGTCTGCGCTGGCGTGTCTACCGGCCGTCGGTGGTGGTCGGTGATTCGCGCACCGGTGAGATGGACAAGGTCGACGGCCCCTACTACTTCTTCCCCCGGCTGCGACTGTTGAGGATGCTGCCGTCGGCGCTGATCGTGCCGATGCCCGACCTCGGCCGCCTCAATCTGGTGCCCGTCGACTTCGTGGTCGACGCGATCGTGGCGCTGGCCGACACCGACCCCGATCGCAGCGGATTGGTCTTTCACCTCGCCGACCCGAAGGACCGCGGAGTCGTCGGCATGTACAACGCCCTCGCACCGGGTTTCGGCGGCCCGCGTGGCATCGCCGCCCTCGACCGTCGGCTGGTGGCGCCGATGATCACGCTGTCCGGCGCCGGACCGGTCAAACCGATCCGCGACCTGATCGCCATCGGGGAGGGCATCCCGCCCGCGGTGCTCGACGCCACCCGGATGTCCGCGGTTTTCCGTGCCGATGAGACGATCACGCGGCTCGGCGGACTCGGCGTGACCCTTCCCGACCTCGACGACTACGGCCCCCGGCTCTGGCGGTACTGGGCCGAACACCTCGACCCGGCCCGGCACCGTCGCGCCGATCCACGCGGCCCACTCGTCGGCAAACACATCCTGATCACCGGCGGATCCAGCGGCATCGGCAAGGCGACGGCGCGGATGTGTGTGGCGCGCGGTGCCGATGTCTACGTGGTGGCCCGCAACGCCGACGATCTCGCGGTCGCGGTCGCCGAACTCAACGCCTCGCAGTCCAAACCCGGTGTGCCACCGGGACGTGCCTTCGGCTACCCGTGTGACGTCACCGACGAGGAGTCGGTGCGCACCCTGGTCAAGAACATCCTGGGCGAGCACGGCCACGTTGACGTCCTGGTCAACAATGCGGGCCGATCGATCCGCCGCGCCACCCGCAACGCCACCGACCGCTCCCACGACTATCAGCGTGTGATGGCCGTCAACTACTTCGCCGCGGTCAACCTGGTGCTCGCCCTGCTCCCCCACATGGTGGAACGGCAGTCGGGTCATGTGGTCAACGTGTCGTCGATCGCGGTGCAGACCCACGGCGCCCGATTCGGCGCGTACGCGGCATCCAAGGCGGCGCTGGAGGCGTTCAGCGAGTCGACCGGAGCCGAAACCCTCTCCGATCACGTGACATTCACCAACGTCCGGCTCCCGCTGGTACGCACCCGGATGATCGCGCCCACCGAGGCGTACCGCGATTCGCTGGGGGTGTGGAACGTCGACAAGGCCGCTGCGACGGTACTGCGGGCCATCGTTGCGCACCCCGCCCGGATCAGTCCGCCGATCGGCCACCTCGCGGAGTTCGGCCGGCGGGTGGCCCCGCGTCTGACGGCGTGGATTCTGCACCAGGAGTACCTGCTGATGCGCGAGTCCGCGGCCGCGCTCGGCACCGTGGCCGATCCGTCGGATACGCTCAGCTGATCGACACACCGTATCTCGCCGTCGACGTCGCCCGGCTCGACCGCAACCTGTCCAGGGTCGCCGCCCTGGCGGCGCAGGCCGGCATCGACCTGCGCCCGCACGCCAAGACACACAAATGCGACGAGATCGCCCGCCGCCAGATGAATTGCGGGGCAGTCGGTCTCACGGTGGCGACAATCGGCGAGGCAGAGGCGTTCGCAGCCGGGAGCGCCCGCAGCGGAGCCGACGACCTGTTCATCGCCTACCCCCTGTGGGTGACCGCGCACAAGGGGGCGCGACTGCGCGCGCTGGCGCAGCGGGTGTCGTTGCGGCTCGGCGTGGACTCGGTGGTCGCGGCGCAGCGTCTCGGTGCCGAACTCGGCGCCGGGTGGACGGGCGCCCATCGCGGGGTGCAGGTGGCGGTGGAGGTCGATTCCGGCCAGCACCGCACCGGCGTGGCGCCGGCTGCCGCGGGCGAGGTGGCGGCCGCGGCACGCGACGCGGGACTCGAGGTGGTGGGCGTCTTCACGTTTCCCGGACACGGATACGGACCGGGCGACGCGCGACGCACCGCCGCCGACCAGGAGGTGAGTGCGCTGGCCGAGGCATCGGAATCGTTGCGCGCCATCGGCATCGAACCTCGGGTGCGCAGCGGCGGGTCCACTCCGACCATCGAGTTCGCCGGCTCCGGCGTGCTCACCGAGATCCGTCCGGGCGTCTACCCGTTCTACGACGCGCAGCAGGTGGAGCTCGGCTCGTGCGGCGTCGACGATGTCGCGCTGACCGCGGTGGCCACGGTGGTGCACCGCAGCGGTAACCGGGTGGTGGTGGATGCGGGCAGCAAGATCCTGGGCGCCGACCGGCCGGTGTGGGCGAGCGGGCACGGCCGCATCCTCGACGAACCCGATGCACGTATCGTCGCGCTCTCCGAACATCATGCCGTCGTGGAGTATCCCGCGGGCGTCTCCGCCGATGAACTGCCCGATCCGGGCGCGGTGACGCGGGTGATCCCCAATCACGTGTGTACCGCGGTGAACCTGGTGGACACCCTCGTCGCAAGCACCTCCGACGGCGAGACCACGATGTGGCCGGTGACCGCCCGGGGTCGCAATGCGTGAGTCGCCATACGTGAACAGCACTCATTCGTAGACACCCTCGACCACCCATCCGCCGGCGCGGTAGTGCAACAGCAGGGCCCGGGAGTCGTCGAGGAGCACCTGCGCCCGGGCGGTGATCCCGGCGTCGTCGATGCCGTCCGGCCAGGGTCCGGCCCACCAGCGCAACGCCCAGCTGTCCGATCGGGCGGCATCGTCGCCACCGGGCCGGCGTGCGGCCATCTGCACCGCGGCCGGTTCGTCGGAGAAGGCCCCTCGACCGGTCACGGTGACCTCCCGGCCGGTCGGATCCGTCACCCGCACCGGGGTGTCGGAGATGATCGCCGGGGTGGGCCGGGGCACCCGGCCGGGCCACGGCGCGGTGGCATCTCTCTCCGGAATCTTCTCGTCTCCCAACGGGATCAGGGTGATCTGTTCGGCCGGTCCCCGACCACCCGCACGCACCGGAACCCGTACCGCGTCGCCGCCGAGCAAACCCTGTACCCGTTCCAGCGATCGTCTTGCCCGCTCCCCGACCTCCGTCTCACCGGGTAGCCCGTATCCGGTCAGTGCGTAGTGCAGGGCGCCCGCATCGACGGTTTCCACCGGTTCGAGCCGGAGTATCGCGATCGGCGAGTCGGGCCGGGTGCCCTGTTCCCCTCGGCCGCGCCCACCGGCGGTGAGCCAGCCTTCGAGTTGCCAGCGGATGCGGTCGGCGGTGGCGTCCGGGGTCAGCGGCTGGGCGCACCGCCAGACCCGCGAATGTCGTTGTCCGCGTTCGGTGATGGCCTCCACCTTGAGTTTGGTGCAGGCCGCGGGCACGTCGGCGAGACGACGATGCAGCATGTCGGCGAGGCGTCTGCCGGCGAACGCGGCGGTGTCGATCCGGTCGATCGGGGGATCGCAGACGTGCTCGATGACCAGGTCGGGTGCGGGTGCGGCCGCCGACGGCGGACGTCCGGGCAGGGCGGTGGCCAGCCGGTGGGCGGTCACCGCATCGGCGGTGAATCGGGTGGCCACGTCACGGAGGGGCAGATCGGCGAAATCCCCGATCGTCACGATGCCCAGGCGCCGCAGCAGATCCACCAGTTCGTCCCGGTCCGGGCCGGAGAGGCTGGGTTCGGCGGCCAGATCGGCCACCGGGCGGCGGGCCAGGTAGGCCCGATCGCCACCGGGTTCGACGTGGTGGCCGTGCCGGGCCGCGGTGACCGCGGTGAACATCTCGTCGGCGACGCCGACCTGCGATTCCACCCCACACGCCGACACCCGGTCGACGAGGTGTTCGGCCAGCTCCGCCTCCCCGCCGTGATGTCGTGCGGCGGCCGATGCGGGCACCACCAGCAGTCCCGGCCGCAGCACCTCGACCATTGCGACGACGTCGGCCACCGCGGCCACCACCGGTTCGAAGAACCGTCCGTCCCGGTCGGGGTCGGCGGTGAACACCCGCATCTGCGGACATGCCGACTGGGCCTGCCGTTTGCGCATCCCTCGACGCACTCCGGCGGTCCGCGCGGTCGCCGAGCAGGCGATCACCCGGTTGGCCGACAACACCGCCACGGGGTGGGTCGGCGGGAGGTCGGCGTCGGCAGCCGCCGCCATCGCAGGCCAGTCCGGGCACCACAGGGCGAGCAGCCGCCGTCGTCCGCCGGTCACCGTGGCCTTGCCACCCATCAGTTCGCCGCCCAACAATTCGCCACCCACCAGTTCGCCGCCCATCAGTTCGCCACCGCCCCGGCCGATTCGTCCACTGCGTGCCCGACCGCGCCGAACGCGATGTCCGAGCGGGTGCTGCCGACCAGCGCGGTGTCACCGGAGCCCAGTGTGTGGATGTCGATGTCGGCGCTGCGCCGTCGCCGGTCGCGACCACTCGCGGTGACCCGCAACCGCATCCCGCCGATCCGTCCGTGGCCGCGCCGGGCGGCGGCGAGGTCGGCCAGACCGGCCGGATCGGGAACATGACGGTAGGTGAGCACCTCTGCCGCCAGACACACCTGGGTGCCGGGCCAGTGCCCGTCGACCACCAGCAGCGTCGACGACAACTGCCGTACCCGGCCCATCACCACCCGGCACCGCGAGGGTGCGATGTCGACACCGTTCAGGTCGAGTACCACGAGGTCCATCCCGTCGAGCAGAACGGAGGCCACTTCCACCGGATCGGCTCCGGGTTGCGGGACGGTGGCGATGCGGGCGAGGTCGGCGCCCATCTCGGCCGCGGACAGCAGACTCAGCCGGGGCAGGCCCACGATGCCGACGTTCGCCCCGGATGCGGTGGCCGCGGCGATCACGGCCACCAGCAACGACCGCGCACCGACACAACTAACCACACTTCCGCGCGCAATACCATTGTGCGGCAACAGATCCGACAACGAATCCGGTAACGGCAACGCGGCACCGAGTCGGTCGTCGGGGTCGACGGACGCACGGTCGGGCATGCCCGAGAGCACCGCCATCTGTCGGCGCAGCCGCGCCAGGGTGTCGGTCCGCCCCTCCGCCGGGCGAACCTCCTGCATCGGCAATGCTGTCGGCAATACCTTCATAACCCCTCCTGGCCAGCGCTGATTCGCGTGGCGAGCCGGGAAGGTGCGCGCCGATCGAACGTTTTTTCGATGTGTGCCGATCCTACGACGGGCCTCCGACACTCCGCAACAGCGCAGGTGAGCCCGCGGGCACTCGCGTCAGAACAGGGTCAGCACCTGCTGCTGCGCGGGCGTCGCGACCACCTCGGCCGGGGGTGTCACCGACCGGAAGGTCTCACCGCCCGACGACTCCCGGCCGGCCAGACCGTGCTGTATCACCAACGGCCGCATACGTTCCCGCAACCACGACGAGTACTCGGGAGTCACGTAGGCGCCACGGCCGTAGAGCCCCCGGTAGCGACGCACCAACGCCGGATGATGCTCGGCGAGCCAGCTCATGAACCAGGGTTTGGTGGCACCGCGCAGATGCATCGGGAACGCGGTGACCCCGGATGCGCCCGCCTCGGCCAGCGCGGCCAGCAGCGCATCGAGGTGGGCACTGGAATCGCTCAGATACGGGATCACCGGAGCCACCATCACATGCGGCGCGAACCCCGCATCGGCGATCGCCCGGATCAGCTCCAGTCGCGCCCGGGGTGACGGGGTGCCGGGTTCGATCTGCTTCTGCAGTTCGTCGTCGTAGAGCGCCAAGGACACCCCGATGCTCACCGGCACCTGACCCGCCGCCTGCCGCAGCAGCGGCAGATCCCGGCGCAGCATCGTGCCCTTGGTGAGGATCGACAACGGTGTACCGGAGGACGCCAGGGCCGAGATCACCCCGGGCATCAGCCGGTACCGCCCCTCGGCGCGCTGATACGGATCGGTGTTGGTGCCCAGTGCCACGGTGTCGCGCCGCCACGATCGCCGTCGCAACTCCTTGCGCAGCACCGCGGCCACATTGAGCTTCACCACCACCTGGGTGTCGAAGTCGCGCCCGGCATCGAGATCGAGGTACTCGTGGGTGGGCCGGGCAAAACAGTAACGGCAGGCGTGGGTGCATCCCCGGAAGGTGTTGACGGTGAACCGGAACGGCAGCCCCGACGCCTCCGGGACCTCGTTGAGTGCACTGCGGGCCAGCACCTCGTGAAAGGTGATGCCCTCGAAATCCGGGGTCTGCACCGACCGCACCAGCCCGGCGCGGCCGAAACCGGGCAGTGCGCCGTCGTCGGCCTCGACCATCTGTTCGGACCACCTCATGCCCACGAGTCGAACACACGTGCGATGTGGTGTCAACCGCGTGCGCGACGCGTGCCGGCGCCGCCCCCCGCTATCATCTCCCCTATGTCCCTCGGTGCCGACAATTACCGCGTACCGGGCCCGCAGTACCTGGTCGCCGGCCGGTACCGGCTGCGGTCCCGCATCGGTGGTGGTGGCATGGGCACCGTGTGGCTCGCACGCGATCAGCTACTCGACCGTGACGTCGCCGTGAAGCAGGTGCTCTCCACCGAGGGCCTCTCCGAGGATTCGGCGGAGAACATCCGGCAGCGCGCGATGCGTGAGGGCCGCATCGCCGCCAAACTGAGCCACCGCAACGCCATCGCCATGCACGACGTGGCACTCGACCGGGGTGAGCCCTGGCTGGTGATGGAATACCTCCCGTCGCGCAGCATCGCCCAGATCCTGCATGCCACCGGCACTCTCGGGGTCACCGAGGCGGCAAAGATCGGTGCGCAGGTGGCCGACGCGATGATCGAGGCACACGCCGCGGGCATCGTGCACCGCGACATCAAACCCGGCAACATCCTCATCACCGAAAGTGGCCGTACCGCAGGGCTGGTCAAGCTCACCGACTTCGGGATCTCCCGGGCCAAGGACGACGTCACCCTCACCCAGACGGGCGTGATCACCGGTACACCCGCCTATTTCGCGCCGGAGGTGGCCCGCGGCGCCGAGCCGTCGGAGGCGTCCGACGTCTATTCGCTGGGCGCCACCATCTACACCATGGTCGAGGGTGAACCGCCCTTCGGGGTCGACGACAACTCACTTGTCATGCTGCACAGGGTGGCTCGCGCTCAGATCAATCCGATGACGAAGGCCGGCGCACTCGAACCGGTGCTCCTACGCATGCTGGAACCGAGTCCCACCAAGCGGATCACCATGACCGACGCCCGCGACGAACTGATCCGGGTGGCCGCGGGCGGACGCGGCTCGGCCGACCAGGTGCTCACCAGCCTGCTCCCGACACCGGCCACCGTGGCACGCGTCGCACCGGTTGCCCGCGGCCCGCGGAGCCAGCCGCCCACCGGGCACCCGCCGGTGGGCAGCGGCTGGCAGCCGATGAACGCCGCCGGCGCCCACGAGCACACGCTCATGTCCACCCCGGCCATGCCCAGCGCGTCTGTCTCCGCGCCACCACCATATGTGTCGAATGGCTATCTACCACCCAGCATTCCGCCGCCGCAGCGGTCGTCGGGTACGTCGCCCACCGCGCTGGCCGTCACCGTCTTCGCGTTCTTCGTGGTGCTCGCCGGAGTACTGGTCCTGGCCATTGCGCTCATCCGCTGATCGGTGCGCCGATGTAACTCAGCCGATGTAACTCAGCCGATGTGGCGGGTGGCCGCCCAGCGGGTCAGCGCATTGCGGTTGGACTGCTGGGTCTTGCGCAGCACATTGGAGGCGTGCGTCTCGACGGTCTTGATGGAGATGAACAGTTCCTCGGCGATCTCCCGATAGGTGTAGCCACGGGCCAGCAGACGCAGGACCTCGAGTTCACGTCGGGTGAGCGAATCGAGTTCCGGATCGAGTGCGGGTTCGGGTACCGCGGAACGGCCGGTGAAGGAGTCCAGCACGAATCCGGCCAGCCGCGGACTGAACACCGCATCGCCGTCGGCCACCCGGCGCACCGCGTCGGCGAGATCGCGGCCATTGATCGTCTTGGTGACGTAACCGCGCGCCCCGGCGCGAATGGTGGCGATGACGTCCTCGGCGGCGTCGGAGACGCTCAGGGCGAGAAACACCGGGGCCGCCTCGCCCATCGCGTCGGTGACATTGCGCAGTACCGCGACCCCGCCGCCGGCGGGCATGTGCACGTCGAGCAGCACCACGTCGGGCCGGGTGTGGGTGATGCCCGCGACCGCCTCCGGCACGGTACCGGCCTCACCGACCACGAACAGGCCCGCCTCGTCGGCGAGTTCGGCGCGCACCCCGGACCGGAACACCGCGTGATCGTCGACGAGGAAGACGCGGCACTGCGCGTTCGTCTGCCCGTTCGTCTCGCCGTGCCCTTTCGTCTCGCCGTGCCCTTTCGTCTCGCCGTTCATCGGGCCAACCCCTCGTCGGTCGCCGGCACCGGATCGGCGGCGCGATCGCCGCTGTGCTCGCCACGTTCGGCGCCCTCCTCGCGCGGCATCGTCAACCGCACGTTGGTGCCACGGCCGGGTGCGGTGTCGATGCGAACGGCACCCCCGGCGCGCTCCATGCGGCCGCGGATCGACCGGGCCAACCCCTGCCGGTCCTCGTCGACCGCGTCCGGATCGAACCCGGCACCCCGATCACGCACGAACACCTCCACCTCGTCGTCACCGACCTCGCAGTACACGTCGACCGTGCGCTCGCCGGAATGTTTGGCGGCGTTGACCAGGGCCTCGCGGGTGGCGCCGATCAGTGCGGTCCAGCGTCGGCGTGCGGCGGCCGCTCGCGGTGCCCCCGCACCGTCACCGTCCGGTCGCAGGTCACCCACGGTGATCACCTCCACCTCGATGCCGTAGTCGTCCTCGACCTCGGCCCCGAGTCCGCGCATGGCCGCACTCAACGACGCACCGCGTTGCGCGGAGTCGCCGAACAGCCAGGTGCGCAGCTCGCGTTCCTGGCTACGCGCCAGCCGCGTGACCTCCTCGGGCTTTCCCGCCTGCTTCTGGATGAGGGCGAGGGTCTGCAACACCGAGTCGTGCAGGTGGGAGGCGATCTCCTCGCGTTCGGCGTTGCGGATGCGTGCCGCACGCTCCTCGTTCAGCGCTCGCCACAGGCGCATCCACAGTGGCACGGTGAGCAGCACCACGCCGACCAGGGTGGCCACCACCGCGAGCAAAGTGGTGCTCAGGCCACCGAAATTGCGGTTGCCTGCCACCACGATCACCACCAGGCCGCCGATGACGAGCACCGCACCGCCGCCCAGCCGGGTCCAGGTGAGGGCGGTGCTGCGCGGGGTCACCCGCGAGGTGTCGAACTCGCGCCACACCAGGCTCGCGCCCACCACGACGAAGACGAACGGAACGAGGTAGGCGGCCGGCGTACCCGAGGCGGCGAACCCGACGACCGTCATCGCGACCAACGCGATGATGGCCAGTCCGAGGGCCTGCCGGCGTTCGCCCGGCGCCGGTGGTGTGGTGTCGTCACCCTGCGGGCAGAAGAACCACAGCAGACCATAGGCCAGCACGCCCGCACCGGCGAGTGCCGCCAGCACCACGAACACCACGCGGACGCGGAAGGCGTCGACACCGAGGTGATCGGCCACACCGCCGGCCACACCGCCGATCACCCGGCCGGCATCGCGACGCACCAGCCGTGGCACGGCCGGGGCATCATGGGGCAACTGCGTGGTCACACCACCGATAGTGCCCGAAACCACCCGTCGGACGCATCAGGGTGCCACCGGAGAATTCGGGGACAACGTCAGGGTGCCGCCCCGATGTGACGAGGGGTCCCGATGCCACACGATGGGCGTATGAACGGAAAAGAGTTCCGCACCCAACTGGAGACGATATGGGCGACGCGACCGGTCCGGCCGGCCGCACCGCGGACGATCGCCGGTGTCTGCGCCGGATTCGGTGACCGCTACCGGGTCGACCCCACCCTGGTGAAGGTGGCGTTCGTGGTGGCCACCCTGCTCGGTGGCAGCGGACTCATCCTGTACATCGCGGCGTGGGTGGCCATGCCGTCGAGCCCGTCGGCCGTCGGCTCCGACGGCCGAGCCGACACCGGATCGGATCGCCGCGGCGTCCGGACCGGCCATCCCCGTAAACCGGCGCTGCTCTTGCTCATCCCCCTGGTGATCGTGGCCGTCTCGGCGGGACCCAACAGCACGTGGGGCGGCAGCGGCCTCGTCGGCGCGATCCTGATGCTCCTCGGCTGGTGGCTGCTCTATCAGCGCACCCCGGATCCGAGGCCCGGTACCAGTGCCGACACCCTGGCCGGGACCGACTCACCCCTGCCGGTGGAGCGTTTCGAGCGATGGACGCCGCGCGCGGTGCATGCCGGTACCGCGGTCGCAGGGGAACCCGGCGGTGCCGGCAGCACCACGTCGAACGCCGGGATTCCCGCCGCCGCCGACGACGGCATCGACCGCCCACCGCCGTCGTGGGATCCGCTCGGTGCGGCGCGGTTCGCCTGGGATCTGCCCGAACCGACCGAACCGCAACCGCCCGTCACCGCGCCGCGGCGCGGGGTGGGGCGAGCAAGCCTGATCGTGATCGGGAGTGCATTGGTGGTCGCTGCCGTGGGTACCGCCGCCCATCAGGCGGGCGTCGAATGGTTCACCACCGCAAGGGTTCTCGCACTAGCGCTTACCGTGGTCGCCGCCGGACTGGTGGTGGTGGGGTTGCGTCGGCGGCCACATGGCCGCCGACAGGTCGCACTGGTGCCCATCTGTATCGCGCTCGGCGTCGCGGTGATCGTGGCCACCGTCGCCGTCAACGCCGGAAACAACACCGGCTGGAATCCGCTGCCCGCCGGAGGGGTTGGCGACCGATCGTGGAAACCACTGCACGAGAACGACATCCGCGGCGAGTACACGGTGGGAATGGGTCAGATCGAACTAGACCTGCGCGACGTCGACCTCACCGCCGACCGGTCGGTCGATCTGCGCGCCGGCGTCGGCGAGATCATCGTCCGCGTGCCCAAGGACATGAACGTGACAGCCAACTGTGACACCGACGTGGGCGAATACCATTGCCCGGAGGGAATGTCGGTGGGCACCAACGGGCCCGACGCGCCGGTCCTGACGATCAACGCCCACAGCGGCGCCGGAGAGGTGGAGGTCACCCGATGAGCGACCATCGTGCGCCGGGCCTGGTGATCCTGGGTGTGGCCGGGCTCTGTGTGGCCGGATGGGGACTCGCGGGCGGGCCCGCGCTACCGAGCGCGGGGACCGTGGGCTGGATCGCCGTGGCCGCGGGTCTGGTGATCGGGCTGGTGCTGATCCTCACCGGCACCCGCCGGAACTGAGCCGGACTCCTCGCGCTCGGGACCTACTCCCACTCGATGGTGCCCGGCGGCTTGCTCGTCACGTCGAGCACCACACGGTTCACCTCGGGCACCTCATTGGTGATCCGGGTCGAAATCGTCTCGAGCACCTCGTAGGGCACCCGGGTCCAGTCGGCGGTCATCGCATCCTCGCTCGACACCGGGCGCAACACGATGGGATGTCCGTAGGTGCGCCCGTCGCCCTGCACGCCGACGCTCCGCACATCGGCGAGCAGCACCACCGGGCACTGCCAGATCTGTCCGTCGAGACCCGCCGCGGTGAGTTCCTCACGGGCGATGAGGTCGGCGGTACGCAGCATCGCGAGTCGGTCGGCGGTCACCTCACCGACGATCCGGATCGCGAGTCCGGGGCCGGGGAACGGCTGACGCCCGACGATGTCCTCGGGCAGGCCCAGTTCGCGGCCCACCGCGCGCACCTCGTCCTTGAACAGCAGCCGTAGTGGCTCGACCAGGGTGAACTCGAGGTCGTCGGGCAGTCCGCCGACGTTGTGGTGGCTCTTGATGTTCGCGGTGCCGCTGCCGCCGCCGGATTCCACCACGTCGGGGTACAGCGTGCCCTGCACGAGGAAGTCGACGGTGTGTCCCTCGGCGGACCGGTCGCCGAGCACCTCGCTGACCGCACCCTCGAACGACCGGATGAATTCCCGGCCGATGATCTTGCGCTTCTCCTCCGGGTCGGCGACCCCCGACAACTCGCGCAGAAACGTACCGGCGGCATCGACGGTGACCAGCCGGGCGCCGGTGGCCGCCACGAAGTCGTGTTCCACCTGTTCGCGCTCCCCGGCCCGCAACAGTCCGTGATCGACGAAAACGCAGGTCAGGCGGTCTCCGATGGCGCGCTGGACCAATGCGGCGGCAACCGCGGAATCCACTCCCCCCGACAACCCGCAGATGGCCAGGCCGTCACCGATCTGATCGGACACGGCGTCGATGAGGGTGTCGGCGATGTTGGCCGGCGTCCAGGCCGCCTCGAGCCCGGCGACCTCGTAGAGGAAACGGGTGAGCACCTGCTGACCGTGCGGTGTGTGCATCACCTCCGGGTGATACTGCACGCCGGCCATCCGCCGCTCGACATTCTCGAACGCGGCGACGGGGGCACCGGCGGTCGAGCCGGTCACGGTGAACCCCTCGGGGGCCTGCTGAACCGCGTCGTTGTGGCTCATCCACACCGGCTGGTTGTCGCCGAGACCTTGGTGGAGGACGCCCTCGCCGCTGGCCGTGAACGAGGTGCGCCCGAATTCGCGGCCGCCGGTGTTGGCGACCTCACCGCCGAGTCCGGCGGCCATCGCCTGGAAGCCGTAGCAGATGCCGAACACCGGGATGTCGAGGTCGAGAATCGCCGGGTCGATCGACGGGGCGTCCTCGGCATACACCGACGCCGGACCACCGGAGAGGATCAGCGCCAGCGGATCGCGCGCCTTGATCTCGTCGACGGTGGCGTCGTGACCGATCACCTCCGAGAAGATGCGCGCCTCACGCACCCGGCGGGCGATGAGTTGCGCGTACTGCGCACCGAAATCGACGACGAGTACAGGTCGCGGGCCGTCGGGAAGGTCCATGCCGGTCGGGGAGGTGGAAGCGTCGCTCACCTCACGGAGTCTAGTGTCTCCAGGAGACATGACTACTCCATCCCCGCCGCCATCATCCCCACCGCCGTCATCCCCGCCGCCCGCGTCCGCGCGTCGGCGGTCGCTGTCGGTCGCCGACATCGCGCAGGCCGCGGTGTTCGCCGCGTTGATCGCCGCGCTGGGTTTGCCCGGCACCATCACCATCGGCACCAGTGGTGTACCGATCACCTTCCAGACACTCGGCGTGATGCTCGCCGGTGCCATCCTCGGCCCCAAGAAGGGCACCCTGGCCGTCGTCATCTTCATGGTGCTGGCCATCGCGGGGCTGCCGATACTCTCCGGTGGCCGCAACGGACTCACCGCGCTCGCGTCGCCCACCGCCGGCTACTTCGTCGGATTCCTGCCGGCGGTGATCGTGATCGGCGTGCTGACCGCGATGATGATGCCGCGATACCGCGTCGGCTGGGGTGTGGTGATCAACCTGCTCGGCGGCATGGTGGTGCTCTACGCGTGTGGCGTCGTGGGTCTGCTGATCCGCACCGATCTCACCCTGTGGGCGGCGATCACCACCAACGGCACGTTCGTCATCGGTGACGTACTCAAGGCGGTGGTGGCCGCCCTGGTGGCCGCGCAGGTCCATCGTGCCCGGCCGGGTCTGATCAGCCCTGTGCGCGTCCACCGGTGACCGTTTCGCCGTGATCGAATTCCGGGGTGTCTCACACGCATTCGACGGTCGTCCGGTGCTGCGTGAGGTCACGGTGCGCCTGTCCGAACGCCGGGTGGCCGTCGTCGGCGCCAACGGCAGCGGCAAGTCGACGCTGGCCCGGATGATCAATGCGCTCGTGATCCCCGACTCGGGCACGGTGGTCGTCGACGGGGTCGACGCCGGGCGCCACGCGCGCCGGGTCCGCCGCAATGTGGGATTCGTGTTCACCGATCCCGACCGGCAGATCATCATGCCGACGGTGCGTGAGGACATCGAACTGTCGCTGCGCCGGACCGATCTCCACAAGGCGGAGCGACGTGCGCGGGCGCTCGAGGTGCTCGAGCGGTTCGGGCTCGTCGAGTTCGCCGACCACCCCGCCGGACGATTGTCGGGTGGGCAGAAGCAGTTGCTCGCACTGGCCGCGGTGCTGGTCACCGAACCGGCTATCGTCGTCGCCGACGAGCCGACCACGCTGCTCGATCTGCGCAACAGCCGCATGATGCGTCGCGTGTTCGCCGACCTCGACGTCCAGCTCGTCGTGGTGACCCACGATCTCGATCTCGTCGCCGATTTCGACCGCATCCTGGTGATCGACGACGGACGCATCGTGGTCGACGACGTGCCCGCGGTGGCGTTGGCCGCATACCGGGACATGATGTCGTGACCCCGCTCGGCACATATCGGCCCGGGCACTCGGTGTTGCATCGTCTGTCGCCGGGGCTCAAGCTGGTCGGCCTGGCCGCGGGCATCCTGGCGATCTCGGTGTGGGTGCGGTCGCCGCTGGGCCTCGGTGTCGCCGCTGCGGCGACCGCGGCGATCTACGTGCTCGCCGGGATCGGCCCCGTCGACGCCTGGCGACAGTTCCGCCCGACGTTGTGGATCCTGGTGTTCATCTTCGTGTTCCAGGTGATCTTCACCGACTGGCGGCGCGCGGTGCTGGTGTGCGGCATCCTCGCGTTGTCGGTGCTGCTGGCGGCCGTGGTGAGCCTGACCACCCGCACCACCGACATGCTCGACGCGCTGACCCGCGGCCTGTCACCACTACGCCGGCTCGGGGTGCGCACCGATCTGATCGCCATCGCCCTGGCACTCGCGGTGCGCTCGATCCCGCTGATCGTGGAGATCGCCGGACAGGTGGACGAGGCGCGTCGCGCCCGGGGCCTGCGCGCGGGACCGCGGATCCTTGTGGCGCCCATCGTGATCGCGGCCCTGCGCACCGCCGACGGGTTCGCCGAGAGCCTCACCGCACGCGGACTGGACTGAGCCGTCGAACCTGTCCCACTCGCTGATCGAGCCCGTCGAGCGTGCCCAGATCCGTGTCGAGCGTGCCCAGATCCGCGTCGAGCGTGCCCAGATCCGTGTCGAGCGTGCCCAGATTGGGGTGGTTTCGACAAGCTCAACCAGCGGGCGGGCGGCGTGCCTGCGGGGGTGGTTTCGACAAGCTCAACCAGCAGAGCGCTCAACCAGCAGAGCGCTCAACCAGCGGGCAGGCGGCGTGCCCGCGGGGGTGGTTTCGACAAGCTCAACCAGCGGAGCGCTCAACCAGCGGGCGGGCGGCGTGCCCGCGGGGTGGTTTCGACAAGCTCAACCAGCGACGGGCGCTCACCCAACAAAGCGCTCAACCCGCAGAGCGCTGAGCGGCCAGTCGTGCCACTCCGTCGAGGATGAGGTCGAGAGCAAACGTGAACTCAAACTCTTCGTCACAACCCGCGCCCGGGCGACGCCGGTTCGCGTCGGCGACAACCTGCATGATCCCTGGATAGTCGCTCGGATTCGGTGGCGCCGACGTACTCTTCCGCTCGCTGTCCTGAGCCGACTCGTCAAAGAGCTCAGGACTGAATCCCCATATGCGGCTGCCGAATACGTGCATGACGTGGTGGATGAGATCGGCCGACAATCCGCCATCGAGGAGTACCTGCGTCAGCAATTCCATGTGCCCGAGCACCGCGGGCGTGCGTCGGGTGCGCGTTTCGATCACCGCCATCACCCACCGGTGCGACTGGACCACCCGTCGAGCACGGAGAACGATCTGGCGGAATGTGAGTCGCCAGTCGGCCGATGAGTCCACGGGGTGGGCATGGTCACCAAATTCGGCGATCACCGCGTCGACCATCCCGTCGAGAAGGTCTTCCTTGTTCGCGATGTGTTTGTACAGGGCCATCGGAACCACATCGAGGTGGTCGGCGACCGATCGCATGCTGACGGCACCGATTCCGCCGTCATCGGCGATCTCGACGCCGGCGGAGATCACCAGCGTCCGGTCCAACGGCATTCGACGGGTTCGCGGGCTACCCGGATCGGTCATCGTCCACCTCACCCTTGACGTGGTGTACATCGTACACCTACGCTGACGATCACGCCGGTGTACGCCGTACACCTTTGCTTCCAGGAGGATCCATGTCCAGCTCGCGAACGCTGTCACGCTGGGCAGGTGCCTTGTACCTGATCACCCACGCCACGTCGGTCGGGGCGTTGTTGCTATACGGAGCCCCGCCATACGACGAGGGTTCAGCGCTCGCCGGTAGACAGTCGACATTGCTCGGCGGCCTCTGTGAACTGCTGCTCGCGGTGGCCGTGGTCGGCACCGCGGCTGCCCTCTTCCCGATGATCGTCACGTGGTCGCCCGCGGTTGCCGTCGCCTACCTGGGTCTGCGCACTCTTGAGGCCTCGGTGATCCTCGTCGGCGTGGTGAGCCTGATGCCGGTGACCGCCCGGCCCGGAACCACCGTCGGCCCGAATCTGGAACCTGCTGTGGCGCAGGGATTACGCCTCGTCCACGACTGGACATTTCTCATCGGTCCCGGTCTTCTGGTGCCGTTTCACACGATCATGCTGGCGTGGTGCCTCCTACAATTCCGGCTCGCCCCTCGGGCAATATGCGTGCTGGGCCTGGTGGGCGGCGCGCTCGTCGGAATCGCGAATCTCGCAGTACTGAGTGGGCACACTGGCGTCATCGCCGCAGCGGCCGTTCCGGTGTTCGCCTGGGAGGTATCGTTTGCGGTCTATCTGATCGTTCGCGGCATCCCGTCATCCGCCGCGCGAGGAGTTGCGTATGCGCAGCGGGCCTGACGTCGTGCCACACCATCGACCTGCGATCGGGCTCGCGTTGCTCTCGATCGCATTCGTCGCGATTCCTCCACTGATCGGCGGCCCCGGCACCGGCCATGTCACCGCCTCCTCAGAACTTGTCGACGCAACCGTGGCTGCCTTCGCTCACTGGTGGACACGCGACGATGCCGCCCTGACACCAGAGCTTTCACGGCTCGTCGAGTTCTGGTGTCGGTTTCATCTGGTCAAAGCACTCTTCGCGATCGGCATCGTCGCGGTTGGTGTGCTGGCGGTTCGTCGGGCACGTACCGGCGTGGGACGGTTGTCCAGCATCGGCGCGATCGGCGTCGGCGTTGTCGCAGTCATGGCGAATCTTCAAGGTGCGATCGCCCCGCTGGCATCGCTGATGTCACTGTTGCCCGCGCAGATGCCGGCCGGAACACGTTGTGGTCCGAAACCATTGACAACAATGACCTCGTCGTTCGTCACCTACCACTGGACCCTTGCGGTTCTGGCGGGAGTCTCGGCGGTCACGCTCGTCTCACTGTGCTGGGCGCGGTGGCGCACGTGGAGGTCATCGGTACTCGTCGCGCTCGCGGTGATGAGCCTCGGCGTCCTTGTCGCCGCAAACGTGACGACTGCGATCCATCCGGCGCCCGCTGTGCAGAGTGCCCCCGGCATGGCATCGTGTGCCGCCCCGACCGCAGCGGGAAGCCACTAAGCCGCTTCGTGAGCGGTCACGACACTTCAACGGGGCCGGTTCGTCGGCCCTGCACGATCGGCAACCGCAGCGCACCCGGCGCATCCGCAGGAACTACCGGATGCCGAGGCACAACCGGCTGGATGCGCATGTACGCCAGACCCTGCGCCGGGCGGGTATCGTCCTCACCCTTGTTGGGCCACAACGACATCGCACGTTCGGCCTGCGCGCAGATCGACAGCGACGGGTTGACCCCCAGGTTCGCCGAGATCGCCGCCCCGTCGGTGATATGCAAGGTCGGATAGTTCCACACCCGGTGATAGGGGTCGACGACACCGGTGGCCGGATCGTCGGAGATCGCGCAGCCGCCCAGGTAGTGGGCGGTGAGCGGCATGTTCACGATGTCGCCCCAGGTGCCGCCGGCGATACCGCCGGGAAGTTTGGCGGCCATACGCCGGGTGGCCTCGTTGCCCTTGGGAATCCACGTCGGATTCGGTTCGCCGTGACCCTGCTTCGACGTGATGTAGCGCAGCGGCCCACGCCGCCTGATGAAGGTGGTCAGCGAATTGTTGTTGTTCTGCATCACCAGGGCAATCACGGTGCGCTGACTCCACTTGCGCACGTACAGAAGTCGCACCAGAAGGAACGGATTGGCGATCACCTGACGCAGGAACTGGCCAAACCGGTGCAGCGGTGAGCCACCGTCGGTGAGCGCGGTCTGCAGATAGGCGATCGCGTTGGACCCCTTGCCGTATCGCACCGGCTCCACATGGGTATTGGATTCGGGATGAAACGAGGACGTGATGGCCACTCCTCGCGAATAGTCGTGCGCCGGATCGTATCTGCTGGCCATCGCACCGAGGATCGACTCGGAATTGGTGCGGGTGAGCCGGCCCATCGCGTCGGAAATCTTGGGCAGCGCACCGTCTTTCGCATGATGCATGAGGCGTTGGGTGTTGAATGTGCCTGCCGCGACGATGACCTGCCCGGCGGTGAATGTGCGTCGGCGCGCACCGAAGGGACCCCACGACGACGAACCATGGGTGTGGACCTCCCACGTGCCGTCGGCGCGCTGCTCGAGATGGTCGACGGTGGTGCGGTCGATGATCCGGGCTCCGTTGCGCTCGGCGAGGCCGAGATAGTTCTTCATCAGGGTGTTCTTGGCGCCCACGCGACACCCGGTCATACAGGCACCGCATTCGGTGCATGCGGTGCGCTCGGGTCCGGCGCCGCCGAAGTAGGGATCGGGTACGGTCTCCCCCGGCGCCCCGACCAGCCCGGTCTTGGCCCCGAAGAACACCCCCACCGGCGTCGAGGTGAAGGTGTCACCCACGCCCATCTCGTCGGCCACCTCTTTCATCAGCCGATCGGATTCGGTGAAGGTCGGATTGGTCACCACACCCAACATGCGCCGCGCCTGCTCGTAGTACGGCGTGAGCTCGTCCTCCCAGTCGGTGATGTGGCCCCACTGCGGGTCGGTGAAGAACGGCGTCGGCGGCTTATACAGGGTGTTCGCGTAATTCAGCGATCCGCCGCCCACACCCGCGCCGGCCATGATCATCACGTCCTTGAGGGCGTGGATGCGCTGGATTCCGTACAGGCCGAATTTGGGTGCCCACAACCATTTGTGCAGGCGCCAACTGGTTTTCGCGAACTCGTCGTCCTCGAACCGGCGCCCCGCTTCGATCACCCCGACGCGGTATCCCTTCTCGACCAGACGCAGCGCGCTGACGCTGCCGCCGAAGCCGGAACCGATGATCAGGACGTCGAAATCGCACTCAGAATTCACATGGTGGGCTGCCATGAAACCATACTAACGTACGTTGTCACATGGCATTGTCGAATCTCCCGATCGCGCCGTGCCGGGCACCCGCCGACCGTCAGCGATGAACCGACAGCCCGACCTTCTGGAACTCCTTGAGGTCGGAGTAGCCCGCCTTGGCCATCGAACGACGCAGCGCACCAACAACATTGAGCTCGCCGTAGGGCTCGTCGGAGGGGCCGTTGAGTACCGTCTCCAGGCTCGGGCGCCCCTCGTCGGTGGCCACCTGCAGCAGCGCACCACGCGGGGTGTCGGGGTGTGCGGCCGCCGAGGGCCAATACCAGCCGCGCCCCGGAGCCGACGCGGACGCGGCCAACGGGGTGCCGAGTACCGCGGCGTCGGCGCCGCAGGCGATGGCCTTGGCCAGATCACCCGCGGTGTGCAGGTCACCGTCGGCGATCACGTGGACGTAGCGACCGCCGGTCTCGTCGAGGTAGTCGCGGCGGGCGGCTGCCGCGTCGGCGATCGCGGTGGCCATCGGAACCCCGATGCCCAGCACCTCGCCGGTGGTGGTGGCACCGGCCGCGGAACCGTATCCGACGATGACGCCCGCCGCCCCGGTGCGCATCAGGTGCAGCGCGGTGCGATGGTCGTGGACGCCGCCGGCGATCACGGGCACGTCGAGGTCGGCGATGAAGGTCTTGAGATTGAGCGGTTCGTCGGTGTCTCGCGCCACGTGTTCGGCCGAGATGATCGTGCCGTGCACCACCAGGATCTCCACGCCCGCGGCCAGCAGTGCCGGGGTGAGTTCGGGTGCGTGCTGCGGGCTCACCCGGACCGCGGTGGTCACCCCCGCATCGCGGACGAACGCCACCGCCTCGGCCAGCAGGCCGGTGTCCAGCGGCGCCCGGTGCAGGTCTTGCAGGTGGCGGATGGCGGCCTGCGGGTCGGGATCGGTGGTGGCGATCTCGACCAGACCGGCGATCTTGGCCTCGACGTCGCGGTGCCGGGCCCACAGCCCTTCGCCGTTGATCACCCCGAGAGCCCCGAGTCTGCCCAGTTCCACGGCCATCTGCGGGGACACCAGGGCATCGGTGGGGTGGCTGAGGATGGGTGAGGAGAAGCGGTAGGCGTCGATCTGCCAGGCCGTCGACACCTCTTTGGACGAGCGCGTCCGTCGCGACGGCACGATCGAGATGTCGTCGAGTTCAAAGGTCCGCCGGGCGGTCCGGCCCATGCCGATGTCGATCAGGTCACGCAACGTTGCGCCTTTCTGTTACGCACATGTCTGTCGCACATGCCTGTCGCACACACAGATTCGCAAGCGCGTTCTCAGGTGGCGGTGGAGTACTCAGCGTGAATAGTAGTTCGGCGCTTCCGCGGTGAGGGTGATGTCGTGCGGGTGGGATTCCACGAGTCCCGCCGCGGTGATCTGCACGAACCGCGCGTGCTGCAGGTCGGCGATGGACGACGACCCGGTGTAGCCCATCGCCGCGCGCAGGCCGCCGACGAGCTGGTGGATCACCTGGCCGAGCGGGCCGCGGAAGGGTACGCGACCCTCGATGCCCTCGGGCACCAGCTTCTCCTCGGCGAGTACATCGTCCTGGAAGTAGCGGTCCTTGGAATACGACTTGGCCTGGCCACGGCCCTGCATGGCGCCCAGCGAGCCCATGCCGCGGTAGCTCTTGAACTGCTTGCCGTTCACCAGGATCAGGTCGCCGGGAGCTTCGGCGGTACCGGCCAGCAACGATCCGAGCATGGCGGTGGAGGCACCGGCGGCGAGCGCCTTGGCGATGTCGCCCGAGTACTGCAGTCCGCCGTCGGCGATCACCGGGACGTCGGCCTTCTGACAGACGGCAACGGCCTCGAGGATCGCGGTGATCTGCGGGGCGCCCACTCCGGCGACCACGCGGGTGGTGCAGATGGACCCGGGTCCGACGCCCACCTTCACCGCGTCGGCTCCGGCCTCGATCAGCGCCTGGGCGGCTTCGCGCGTCGCCACGTTGCCGCCGACCACCTGCACGCGATCCCCGACCTCCGCCTTGAGCTTGGCAACCATGTCGAGCACGAGCCGGTTGTGGGCGTGTGCGGTGTCGACGATGATGACGTCGGCCCCGGCGTCGGACAACGCCATCGCGCGCTCCCACTGCGGGTCGCCGGTACCGACGGCGGCACCCACGAGGAGCCTTCCGTCCGAATCCTTGGTGGCGTTGGGATGCTGCTCGGTCTTGACGAAGTCCTTGACGGTGATCAGCCCGGTGAGCTTGCCGTTTCCGTCGACGATGGGCAGCTTCTCCACCTTGTTGCGTCGCAGCAGCCCGAGCGCCGCTTCCGCGGAGACGCCCTCCTGGGCGGTGATCAGCGGGGCCTTGGTCATCACCTCCGACACCGGACGGTCCTGGTCGACCTCGAATCGCATGTCGCGGTTGGTGATGATGCCGACGAGCTCACCACGGTCGTCGACGACGGGCAGCCCGGAGATGCGGTAGCGCGCGCACATCGCGTCGACCTCGGCCAGGGTGTTCGTCGGCGAACAGGTGACCGGGTCGGTGACCATCCCGGCCTCCGACCGCTTGACGGTTTCCACCTGTGCGGCCTGGGCGTCGATGGCGAGGTTGCGGTGCAGCACCCCCATGCCTCCGGCCCGGGCCATCGCGATGGCCATCCGTGATTCGGTCACCGTGTCCATCGCGGAACTGACGAGTGGCACTCGCAGCGTGATGTCGCGGGTCACCCGCGAGGCGGTGCTCACCTCGCTGGGGATCACATCGGAGGCCGAGGGGAGCAACAGGACGTCGTCGAAGGTCAGCCCGAGCATCGCGACCTTGCCGGGATCGTCTCCACCAGTGCGAACGTGCGTCATCCGTCCATGGTATCGGCATTGGCCGTACCGTCGATTTCGCCCTGCGCGATCACCGGCGACACGCCGACGACGACCGCAGAAAAGGTGTCGTGTCATGTCATCGATCTGTGGAGGCGTTGCGGCGCGGGCCGCTCACCATCGGTTACCGTGGTGATGTGCGTGACCATCTACCTCCGGGCCTTCCGCCCGACCCGTTCGCCGACGACCCGAGCGATCCCGCCGCGGTCCTCGATTCGATGGAGCCGGGCATCCCGCTGGACGAGAACGAGCGTCTCGCGGTCGAGGAGGATCTCGCCGATCTCGCGGTCTATGAAGCGCTGCTCGCCCATCGGGGGGTCCGCGGACTCGTCGTCGTCTGCGACGACTGCCAGGAGGACCACTACCACGACTGGGACATGCTGCGCGCCAACCTGCTGCAACTGCTGATCGACGGCACCGTGCGCCCGCACGAGCCGGCCGTCGACCCGCGCCCGGACGCCTATGTCACCTGGGATTACTGCCGTGGGTACGCCGATGCCCGCGGCCACCTCGACGGCGAACGCTGAGCACCCGACGCCACCGGGCCCGCTGACCGGGAGACCCCCGTCCTCAGCGTGGGACCGGGGTTGTCGTCGTCGTTGTGGTGGTGGCCGGCGCCGTTGAACGGGTGGAGCTCGCCGGCGTCGATGTCGGCGGCGGCGTTCGGCCCGGTTCGGTCGGCGTCGTGGTCGCCGTGGGCGGGGTGGTCGGTGCAGTCGTGGTCACCGGTGCATCTGTGGTCGGCACGCTGGTGAGAGTCGTCGCATCCGGGGCATCGCTGGTCTCGGGGAGCGTTCCATCCGGTCCGGGCACGGCAGGTGCGCCGCCGCCCGGGGTGGAGGTGACGGTTCCCGCATCCGCACGCAGTCGGTTGATTCGCTCGTCCAGGTCGGCTCGGGTGGAGCTGTCACGGACGGGGCCCATCGCGTTCTGTGCCCGGGCGATGAGTTGCTGCGCTTCGGCTGTGTTGCCCGCGGCGAGCTGCGCTTCGGCCCGCTCGAGATCCGAGCGCACGTCGTAGGCGGCCTGGGTTTCCGACGCCGCCTGCGCGAACACCACCTTCTTGACGCCCCACAGGGGATCGCCCGGCTGCGCCCCCTCGGACATGACGGTCAGGCCCGCTGCGGCCACCACCGCGATGGCCGCGGCACCGGCGACCACCCGCAGTGTCCGCACCACCCGGTTGGCCCGCCGCACGGGTTGCTCCGCCGCGATCGCGCGTTCCACTTCCTCGACACCGGGCAACGGCGGGAGTGGTTCGGCGAGTACCTCGTGCCGCCAGGAGGAGAGCAGGCCGGCGAGTTCGTACTCAGCGGAATCGCGTGTGGGCGTGGGCAGGTCGCGAGACAGCGAGTCCAGGTAGGCGTCGTCGAAGTTGACCTCCGACAGATTGACCGGTTCGTCGTCGGGCATCTGCCAGCCGCCGCTGGGCGTCGAATCGGACATGGGGCCGCGTCGACGCCGATCATGCTCGTCGTTCATCACGCCCTCCTGTCCTTTTCATCTCTTCTTTCAACTTGGCCAGCGCACGGTGCTGGGCCACCCGTACCGCCCCCGGTGTGCTCCCGACCGCCTCGGCGGTCTCCTCCGCGGAGAGTCCCACCACCAGGCGCAGGATGAGGACCTCGCGCTGTCGCTCCGGGATCAGCGCGAGCAGTTCACGCATCTCGCGGCTCGCGTCGGCCTCGAGGGCCTTCTGTTCCGGTCCGCCGACGATGCTGCCCACCTCGGGCACGTCCTCCACCGGATCGGCCTTCATCCGGCCCGCGACCCGCATCGCATCGGCCACCTTGTGCGAGGCGATGCCGTACACGAATGCCATGAATGGCCGACCCTGATCCCGGTACCGGGGCAGCGCCGTCATGACCGCCATCAACGCCTCCTGGGCCACATCGTCCGCGGAGAACAAATGTCGCTCTCCCACACCGATTCGTCCCCGGCAGTAGCGCAAGACGGGTTCCTGCACGCTTTCGAGAACCGAGGTGAGAGCACCACGATCGCCCTGCGCGGCAGCGCGGACGGCGTGGTCCAACTCAACACCCGTCAGTTTCATCGCCCGTCGAGATCCCCGTGTTACACAATCGTGTTGACCGGTCGTGCCAGTCCTGACCTTCCCCGCATGCATCGATGCCGGGCTCACCACTGGGCGTGCGCGAACGGCATGCCTCGATCCACCAGCATCTCATGGGCGGCGTCGAGGCAAGTAATCGTCTCGGTCGTCGTGTCGCCCAGGCCCCGGATCAGCAGCAATGCCGCCCAGGTCAGCGGCACCAGCCCGAGAGCCGACGCCCGGTCGCGACAGTCGTGCGCCAGCAACCGGGCCGTGCGCAGCTCACCGGCCCCCGCCCGGGCCGCCGCCGCGATGAGGTCGGTCTTGATCCGGTGGCGCTCGTGTCCGGGCGCAACTGTGGCGATGATCTCCTGCCCGGCCAGCGCCTCGGTGAGGGCGTCCGACGGCCGGTTTGTGTAGAGGGCCAGTTCCGCGCGCACCCAGCACGCACGCAGGCGGGGACGGATCGCGGTCAGCCAGTCGTCATCGTCGGCGGTCCGAAGCAGCGCGGCGACCCGGTCGAGCAGCGTCGCGGCCACCCCGAACTCGGCCAAGCCCAACGCGTCGGCGGCCAGTCCCGTCACGGCGTCGAGTGCCGCGGCGCGTGACCACGGGCTGGTGGAGGCGAACGGCCGCGGCAACGCGGCCAACGCCAGACCGTCGAATCGACGCGACGTCTGATGGCGTCCGCATTGCCGGTACAACGACGCGGTGGTCGACAACGCGAGTGAGGTGAGCGCGGCGTCGGCGTGTGCCCGACCCCACCGCTCGACGCGTGCGAGCTCGGTCAGGGCCGCGGCACCGTCTCCCCGACCGCCCCGCTCGACTGCGGCACTCCACCGGTTTCGTGCCCCGAACTGGGCGATTTCGTGTCCCCCGTCACTCTCCGCACTCTCAGTTAGCATGAATTTAACCATCTGACACATTCGCAAAATGCGACAGAAAAATCACGGCAAGATGATCGATGGATTTCCGTCATGTTACGTGCGCGACGACGGCCATTGCGTCGTCGACCATCGGGTCTTTGTGAATGCGCAGTTGGCAATCGCGTATCGGCACTGTTCAGCTGGGGTGCGACCATCGGGTCGAGGGGGTCGGTCACCGCGCCCGGGGCGATGTGATAGCGCGGTCCGCATGCACAACATTTCGTTAACAATGATGGAATCTTCGGGCCTTTTCGGGGGTCACGAGACGGTATTGACGCTGTTTCTCGCACCCGCTTAGTGTTTGCGGTGCATCGCCGATCACGGCAGTGCGAGAGCAGAATTCCGGCCCTGCGGTGCAGGCGGGAATCCGCGCCGGTGCTTCGAGACTCGAAGGAGTTTGTGCAATGCCTCAGCCAAATCACCTCCCCGGCCCGAACGCAGACATCTGGGACTGGCAGATGCAGGGCCTCTGTCGCGGTGTCGACTCGTCCATGTTCTTTCATCCCGACGGCGAGCGCGGCCGCGCCCGCGCCCAGCGCGAACGCCACGCCAAGGAAATGTGCCACAAGTGCCCGGTGATCGCACAGTGCCGCGAGCATGCACTGGCCGTGGCCGAACCCTACGGAATCTGGGGCGGCCTCTCGGAATCCGAGCGCAGCATGCTGATGAAGCGCGGCGTGGGACGCCGCATCGCCAGCTGAGGACGTTCACCGCACGAAACACACCACAGACATGACGAACCCGGGGTGACCGATCGGTCCACCCCGGGTTCGTGTGTGAACGGCGTCAGTGTGCGTGGCCGTGACCGTGGTCGGCGGCACCTTCCTCCGGCTTGTCCACAACGGCGGTCTCGGTGGTCAGAACCATCCGGCCCACCGACGCGGCGTTGACCACCGCGGAGCGGGTCACCTTGACCGGGTCGATGATGCCGTCGGCGAGCAGGCTGCCGTAGGTGAGGGTGGCGGCGTTGAAGCCGTCGCCCGCAGCCGCCTGCGACACCTTGTTCACCACGACGGCGCCGTCGACGCCCGCGTTGGTGGCGATCCAGTACAGCGGCGCGCGTGCGGCGTCACGCACCACACGCACACCGAGTGCCTCGTCATCGGACACCTCGTCGGCCAGCGCGTCGAGCACCTTGGCAGCCTGCACGATGGCCGAGCCGCCACCGGGGATGATGCCCTCCTCGACCGCGGCCTTGGCCGCTGCGACGGCGTCCTCCACGCGGTGCTTGCGCTCCTTGAGGGCGGTCTCGGTGGCCGCTCCCACGCGGATCACGGCGATACCGCCGGACAGCTTGGCCAGCCGCTCGGCGAGCTTCTCCCGATCCCAGTCGGAATCGCTGTTCTCGATCTCCCGGCGCAGCTGGTCGAC
Organism: Gordonia sp. NPDC003425; assembly: GCF_053588635.1. Lineage (NCBI taxonomy): Bacteria > Bacillati > Actinomycetota > Actinomycetes > Mycobacteriales > Gordoniaceae > Gordonia > Gordonia sp. NPDC003425. The sequence goes on from NZ_JBSFQI010000003.1 coordinate 241,626, forward strand.
GCGGGCCGCGATGGCCTCGGCCGTGCCGCCGCCCTCGACGAGTGTGGTGGTGTCCTTGGTGACCACCACACGCCGCACCGAGCCGAGCAGGTCGAGGTCGGCGTCGGCGAGATTGATGCCGATATCCGAGGAGATCACCGTGCCGCCGGTGACGACGGCGAGGTCCTCGAGGAACGCCTTGCGACGGTCGCCGAAGAACGGGGCCTTCACCGCGACGGCCTTGACCGTCTTGCGGATCGAGTTCACCACCAGCGTCGACAACGGCTCACCCTCGACGTCCTCGGCGACGATCAGCAGCGACTTGCCCGCCTGCACCACCTTCTCCAGCAGCGGCAGGAAGTCGGGCAGCGAGCTGATCTTGTCGCGGTAGAGCAGCACGAGCGCGTCCTCGAGGACCGCTTCCTGGTTGTCGAAGTCGGTGACGAAGTACGGCGAGAGATAGCCCTTGTCGAACTGCACGCCCTCGGTGATGTCGAGTTCGGTCTGCAGGCCGGAGCCCTCCTCGACGGTGACCACACCGTCGACCCCGACGGTCGTCATCGCCTTGCCGACCATTTCGCCGACCTCGTCGTCACGCGAGCTGACGGTGGCGACCTGCGCGATGGCCTTCTCACCGTCGACCGGGGTGGCCACGCGGAGCAGTTCGGTGCTCAGCGCGTCGGCGGCCTTGCCGATGCCCGCGCCCAGGGCGATCGGGTTGGCGCCGGCGGCCACGTTGCGCAGACCCGCTGCGACGATGGCCTGCGCCAGCACGGTCGCCGTGGTGGTGCCGTCACCGGCGACATCGTTGGTCTTGGTGGCCACCGACTTCACCAGCTGTGCGCCGAGATTCTCGAAGGGGTCCTCGAGGTCGATGTCGCGGGCGATGGTCACGCCGTCATTGGTGACGGTGGGTCCGCCGAACGCCTTGGCGAGGACCACGTGGCGGCCGCGGGGGCCGAGGGTCACCTTGACGGTGTCGGAGAGAGTGTTGATGCCGCGTTCGAGCGAACGCCGTGCTTCCTCGTCGAATTCAATCTGCTTGGCCATGATTCCTCTCGAGATGAGTGGGGGTCGAGATCAGTGGAGACCACGCAAAGTGTTCCGCCCCGGTGTCTGCGCGAAACTTTCTCGCGAGACTCCGGGGCGGAACGACCACACGATGGTCCCGTGGGTCCTTACTTGCCGACTACCGCGAGCACGTCGCGTGCCGAGAGGATCAGGTACTCCTCGCCGGCGTACTTGATCTCGGTGCCGCCGTACTTGCTGTAGATGACGGTGTCGCCTTCCTTGACGTCGACCGGGACGCGGTTGCCCTGCTCGGTGACGCGGCCTTCGCCAACGGCGATGACGGTGCCCTCCTGGGGCTTCTCCTTGGCGGTGTCCGGGATGACCAGGCCCGAGGCGGTGGTCGTCTCGGCCTCGACGGCCTGCACCAGGATCTTGTCCTCAAGCGGCTTGATGTTCACGCTCGCCACGATGTGAGTCCTCAACTTTCGTTCTGAGAAACGATGTACTTGTCCGTACGTTTTCGTGGGCCCTGAGGGAGATCCCCCGTCGTCGCGGGTGCCGAGGGTTCTCACCAGTGCCTACTAGCACTCTATACACGCGAGTGCCAGCACTCAAGGTTCCCGGGTGCAAATGCCCACGCGAATTCGGCCCGCCACGGCGGTCATCCCAGCCGCGCTCGCGCGGACGGCATCACCGGTACTGCGACACCTGCACGCTCATGCCCGGATCGGTGGCGACCGTCAGCGGCGACGGGGCCGCGCCACCGGCGATGACATGGGCACCCAGCGTCGCGATCATCACGCCGTTGTCGGTGCACCGTCGTGGCGTGGGGACACGCAGGGTGATGCCTGCCGCCGCGCACCGTTCGGCCGCCAGCGACCGGATCCGTGAGTTGGCCGTCGCTCCGCCTCCCAGCACCAGGGTGTCGACCCCCAGGTCGGTACACGCACGCACCGCCTTGAGCGTGAGCACGTCGGCCACCGCCTCCTGAAACGACGCGGCGATGTCGGCGACGGGCACCTCGATGCCGTCGCGGCGACACTTCTCCACATAGCGGGCCACGGCCGTCTTCACCCCGGAGAACGAGAAGTCGTAGCGGGCGTCGCGGGGCCCGGTCATGCCGCGCGGAAACTCGATGGCGTGCGGGTCGCCGTGTGCCGCAGCCTTGTCCAGCGCCGGGCCGCCCGGAAAGCCGAGGTCGAGCAGACGCGCCACCTTGTCGAAGGCCTCACCGGCGGCGTCGTCGACGGTGGTGCCGAGTTCGACGATGGGGTCGGCGAGATCGGTGACGTGCAGCAGATGCGTGTGCCCGCCGGACACCAGCAGCGCCACGCATTCGGGCATCGGCCCGTGTTCGAGGGTGTCCACCGCGACGTGCCCGCCGAGGTGGTTCATCGCATACAGCGGCACGTCCCACGCCAGCGCATACGCCTTGGCCGCGGCCACACCCACCAGCAGTGCACCGGCGAGTCCGGGGCCGATGGTGACGGCGACGGCATCGGGCCGCTCGATGTCCGCGGCGCGCAACGCCCGGCGCATGGTGGGCACGATCGCCTCCAGATGCGCGCGCGAGGCGATCTCGGGCACCACGCCACCGAAGCGCGCGTGCTCGTCGACACTGGAGGCCACTTCGTCGGCGAGCAGGGTGACGTGTCCGGGCGTCGTGTCGCCGGCCGGATGCCACCGGACGATGCCCACCCCGGTCTCGTCGCACGAACTCTCCACACCCAGCACGATCATGCGGGATCACCTGCCCGTCCGGACACCGACGGGCGCGCCATGGTGTAGGCGTCCGCGCCGGAGGGCTGATAGTAGTTGCGGCGGATTCCTCGCCGGACGAACCCGTGGCGCTCGTAGAGTGCGATCGCGGTGTCGTTGTCGGTGCGCACCTCCAGGTAGACCGGCGCGTCGGCGGCATCGGCCACCGCGAGCATCTCGGCCAGCAGTGCCCGGCCGTAGCCGCGGCCACGGTGCGACGGGGCCACGGCGATGGTGTGGATCTCACATTCGAAATCCGGGTCGCTGCCCAGGGTGGAGATCCCCGCATAGCCCACCACCTCGCCACCGGGGGTGTCGCGCGCGGCGAAGTACTGGTTGTGCGGGGCGTTGAGTTCGGCGCGGAATGCCGACGCCGGCCAGGGTGAGTCGCCGCTGAACATCTCGCGCTCAAGGGCGGCGCACCGCGGGATGTCGGGGTAGTCGAGCCGGTCGATGAGCAGCTCACCGGTGGTCATCGCGGGGTCACCTCCTGGACGCGCTGATCCTTGCGTTCCACCGCATCGGGTCGCCGGAGATACAGCGGCACAAGGGGTTCCGGACTGGCACCGACCAGCAGCGCGGGTGCCGCGGCGGCCGCCAGTCCGGTCACGGTCGGCGTCGTCAGCAGCGGCGGTTCGCCCGTCCAGCCGCACGCCGCCAGATGTGTGGGCGAACCGGCGACCACATCGGCGGGCTCCGCGGACAGCGCTACAGCGACGTCGGCGGGGGCGGCCACCTCCGGGCCGTGGACCCGATGCCCGTCGCGGTAGCGCGCCCAGTACACCTCACGCCGGCGTGCGTCGGTGACCACCAGGATCGACGACGCGCGCGGGGTGTGCCGGGCCGCGTCGGCGGCCATCGCGTCGAGCGAGCACACGCCGTACACCGGCAGTCCGAGTGCATCACCGAAGGCGGCGCCGGTGGCCATGCCGACGCGCAGTCCGGTGAACGGGCCCGGACCGCAGCCGACCACCACCGCGTCGAGTTGGTCGCGGCGCACCCCGGCGACGGCCAGCGCCTCCGACATCAGCGTGGTCAGCAGTTCGGCGTGGCGGCGGTGATCGGTGATGCCGCGATCGGAGAGCACCGCGACGGCGTCATCGGTATCCCCCACGCCCCCGACACCGATGGTGGCCACCCCGGTCACCACCGCATCGGTGGCGGTGTCGACGGCCAGCACGGTGCGGACCGCCGGGGGCTCGTGCTCACTCATGTCCGCTCACCCATCCCCATTTCGCGTGCCGCACATCGGTGTCGGGGTCACGTCGCAGCCGCACCAGCAGATGCCGGTCGGCGAGCCGCTCGGCCACCCCTTCGCCCCATTCGACCACGACCACCGCGTCGTCGAGGTCGGTGTCGAGGTCGAGGGCATCGAGTTCGTCGAGGCCGCCCAACCGGTAGGCGTCGACGTGGATCATGCCCGGCATTCCCGCGCCGCCCGGTTTGTGTTCGCGCGCGATGATGAAGGTCGGCGACGAAACCCGGCCGATCACGCCGAGTCCGGCGGCAATCCCACGCGCCAGCGCCGTCTTGCCCGCCCCGAGCGGACCGTCGAGGATCACCAGGTCTCCGGCATTGAGCTGTTGTCCCAGTTCGCGTCCCAGCAACTCCGTGTCGGCCACGTCGGGTAGATCGCGGCGTTGCTCGGGCGGGATCGGCGTCATCCTCGCCGCCTCAGTGCCGCGTACCACGGCCGGTGCGGCTGCGGTTGTGCGGCGCGGGCACGTTCGGCGAGATCGGCGATCGCGTCGGTCACCCGGTCGGGTGTCTCCATCAGCACCATGTGTCCGGCCCCCTCCACCACGTCGAGGCGGGAGTCGTCGCCGAGTTCGCCGTACATGTGCAACGAGTTGGGCAGCGGCGTCATCTTGTCGGCGGTACCGCACACCACTGCGGTGGGGACGCGCGCGATCACCGGCAGTCCCATCGATTCGTCATGTTGTTCCAGCGTGTTCAGAAAACTCACCACCGTCGAGATCGGGGTGTTCTGGATCATCTTCTCCACCGCACGGCCGGCGGTGGGGCTGTGGAAGTCGGGACCGAAACTGGCGGAGACGAGCACGGGTTCCAGCACGAGCCGGGTGAGGTCGCGTCCGGCCTCGATCACCCGCGGCGTGTGGCGCACCGTCGCCCGGAACGCGTCCACCAACGGATTGCGCAGGCCGCGCGCCAAGCCGGCCTCGGTGAGCCCACGCGCCGCGGTGGCGATCAGCGCCACCCCCACCACCGGTCCCGACGGTTCGAAGAATTCGGGGTGGCGCCTCGCGAGCGCCATCAGCGCCATGCCACCCATGGAGTGCCCGGCCAGCAGTATCGGCCCTCGCGGGGCCACCGTCCGCATCACGGCGGCGAGGTCGTCGGCGACTTGCGTGATGGTGCACGTCTCGGGTGGTGCGGCTTCGCTCTTGCCGTGTCCGCGGTGGTCGAAGAACACCATGCGGATGCGGCGATCGGCCCAGATGTCGGCCAGATCGAATCGCTGGAAGTGCCACGCCGCCATACGCAGGCTGAACCCATGGACGAAGATCACGGTGAGTTCGGGGGTGTCGGTATGGGTCAGGCCGCCCAGATCGACGGTGCGCACCGCGAGCGCCAGGCCGTCATCGGTGGTCACCGTGGATGCCTCGTCGGCGTAGATCGCGGTGAAATCGATTCCGGCGCAGGGATCGTCGGCCGAATAACGGCGGCGACGGGCCGCGGTCCGCGACACACTCGCGGCGGCGAGACCGCCGAGCGCGCCCAGACCCGCGATCCCGGCCACCACACCGAGTCTCTCGGAGTTGTTCACCGCTGCCCCACCGGCGCGCGGCCGCCCGTCACTCCGCCCATCACTCCACCGACGTACTCGCGCCGTGCGCGGGCGCCGATGCCGGTGAGGATCTCGTAGTCGATGGTGTCGCTCGCGGCCGCCCAGTCCAGTGCGGTGGGGCCGCCGGCGGCGCCGGTGCCGAACAGTTCGGCTGTATCGCCTTCGGCCACACCGCCACCATCGGGTCCGAGGTCAACCACGAACTGGTCCATACAGATTCGCCCGACCTGCGGGAACGAGCGGCCCCCGATCATGACCCGGAGGCGGTTCGACAACACGCGCGGCACCCCGTCGGCGTATCCGGCAGGGATCACCGCGATCACGGTGTCGCGGTCGGTGACCCAGGTGTGGCTGTACGACACGCCCTCCCCCGCCGCGAGCCGTTTCACCAGCACGACTTCGGCGTGCAGGGTCATCGCCGGGATCAATCCGAAGTCGCGGCCGGGGATCGGGGCACCCCCGTACAGTGCGATGCCGGGCCGGATCAGGTCGCGCGCGAGATCCGGGCGGGTCAGCGCCGCAGGCGAATTCGCGATGTGCATCACCTCGGCCGGGGTGCCGAGCCGGACGAGGTCGGCGGCGGCATCGTCGAGGCGCTGCGCCTGGGCCGAGTTCAGCGGATGGTCGGGCTCGTCTCCGCGTGCCAGATGGCACATGATCGCGCGCACCCGCACCGAGCCGTCGGCGGCGGCCTTGGCGAGGTCGTCGGCGAAGTCGGCCCATTCGTCGGCGGCCACGCCGCTGCGGTTGAGCCCGGTGTCGACCTTGGCGGTCACGGTTGCGGTGGCGCCCGTTCGTTCGGCCGCCGCGATCAGTGCGGCCAATTGCCGGCGGGACGAGAGCGCGATGTCGATGTCGGCGGCGATGGCGGCGTCGAAGTCGGTGTTCGGATGATGCAGCCAGGCGGTGATGTGCGCATCGATGCCCGCGCCACGCAGGGCCAGCGCCTCGGCGACGTGCGCGACACCGAGTTCGGCGGCGCCCGCGGCCAGTACCGCCCGCGCGACCGGGACCGCTCCGTGCCCGTAGGCGTCGGCCTTGACCACGGCGATCATGTCGGTCCCGGACGCAGCACGCAGCACACCGATGTTGTGGGCGATCGCGTCGAGGTCGACGGTGGCGGTCAGGGCCGCGGGCGGCAGATCTGAAGTGGTCATCGCGTTTATTGTCCCAGACCGTCTCAGGGATGGGTCACGACGATCTCGCCGGTGTCGCGGTGCCGCCAGACCACGATACGGCCGGGGTAGAGCGTCGGAATCCAGATTCCGAGGTGTTTGACCTGGTGGCACGGTATGCAGAGCGGGATGAGGTCATCCGGGATGGTCCAGCCGCCTGCCAGCGGATTCTCGTGGTCGAAGGGCACGACATGATCCAACTGACACGACGAGGCCGGCTGATCGCAGAACGGTCCGCGGCAGCGCCGATCCGAGAGGTGCACCTCGCGGCGGATCGCCGTGCCCGGTTGGTACACCAGGGCCCCGGGGGTCGGTGTGTGTAGTCCGCCGTGCCCGCTCGGGTCAATCGGCGACAGGGAAGCGAGGTCGATCTCGTTGGGTGGGCGTGAGCGCACGACGATGGGGCCGCCGCTGACGAGGTGCGTGGGGGCGATGGTGCCCGCACGCCGTGGGCGGCCTTTGCGGATACCGGGTTCCACGGCACCGGCGCGGTGCAGCGCTTGCCAGGTGGCGTCGGCGGCGATGGTTCGTGCCAGATCGGGGTCGATGACGCCGTAACCCTCCACGAACGGGACCATCTCCCCGGACCGACCGAGCAGTGTTGGCGCGTCGACGATCACGCTGACCACCGCCTGGGTGGCGACGACCGAGAGCTCCGTCGAGGGCGCTGCGGTGTCCGAGTCTGCGGTGTCCGGATCTGCCGTGTCCGAGTCTGCGGTGTCCGAGTCTGCGGTGTCCGAGTCTGCGGTGTGCGGGGTTTTCCGGCAGTCGTCGCGGCCGCATGCGCAGGGTATGGAGGACTCGCCGCGCATCATCGCTCCGAGTGCCGCCACCCGCTGCTGTCCGAGGGGGCGCGGGTCGTCGGGGCAGACGCTGCGCGAAATAATCTCGGCCAGGCGCTGTTTCGCGAAAATCCCGTCTTCCAACGGCACCATGGCGTCGATGTTCCAATGGCCGTGCGCCTCCTTGCGGATGCGGACGTCTTGCTGCTTGGCGAATTCGCGGCGTTGCTCGGCGGCCAGTTCGGGATCGAACGCGATCACCATCTCGTCGAGCTTCTCCCGCAGCTCGGAGCCGGTGGTGGCGGCCGTGGCCCAACTCAGTGCGGCGTCGAGCAGCAGGTCGCGTTTGTCATCGGGTACGCACTCGAGGACGTCGGTCAGAATCCGCGCTTTGTGTTCGGAGAGGTCACCGTCGAGAAATGCATCGAGCACCACGGGCATGTCCCGCAGCCCCTCGCCGAGGGCGATCCACTTGCCGGCCACCGACACCGACACCCCGAACCGGATCGAAACCTCCCGCAGCGCAGCCTTTTCCGGCAGGGCGTTGACATTACGGCCTTCGCACAGGTCCATCACCTGATCGAAGACGAGCGCGGCGACGCGCACCGCCGTCATGATCTTGCGGGCACACGCCTGCCGTTCGAGGCGCTGCGCCTCGACACCGGCATCGCACAACTCGTCGGACCCGGCACGCGCAATGCGTGCCAAGTCTTCCTCCGAGTTGCCGTAATCGAACACATGTTCACAATAGCTCTCACTACCGACAATTCGAGTCCGCGACCACGGCCTGTGGATAAGACCCCGACCGAACGAGCTGGCCTCGCGCAGATCCTCGTCTCGCGAATCGTCCGCGGCGCGGCCAACGTGCTCTCACGTCCTCGTGCGCAACGCCCTGATCGCCGGACGCAGCCCGGCGAGCAGCGTCGAGGCACCGATGGGCGCTCCCCCGCTGGCCAAAGACGCGGCTCGTGCATGCACCCGCGCCGCGCAGGCACCCGCCCAGATCGGCGGAAGTCCTGCTGCCAGAAGCGAACCCGCGATCCCCGACAGCACATCGCCGGCACCGGCGGTGGCCGCCCACGAGGTGCCCGCGTCGTTGCCGAACACGGTGCCGTCCGGTTCGGCAACCAGCGTCACGCGTCCCTTCAACAACACGGTGACACCCCAGCGGCGCGCGAGCCCGGCCACCGCGCCCAACCGGTCGGCGCCGACCGGCTCTCCGGTGAGCCGCGCGAACTCGCCCGCGTGCGGGGTGAGCAGTGTCGGGGCGTCGCGGCCGCGCACCAGCTCCGGGTGTTCGGCGAGCACCGTCAGGCCATCGGCGTCCACGAGTACCGGCAGTTCGGTGGCCAGGATGGTGCGCAGCAGGTCGACCGCGTCGTCGTCGGTGCCCGCGCCGGGCCCGATCACCCAGCCCTGCACCCGACCGGCATCGGCGAACGCCGGGACCGCGACCACCTCCGGGAAGTGCTCCACCACCTCGGCGTGCGCCGACCCGACATAGCGGGTCATCCCCGACGTCGCGGTGACCGCTGCCCCGGTACACAGAATCCCCGCCCCCGGATAGCGGTGCGATCCGGCGATCACGCCGACCACGCCCTGGGTGTACTTGTCGTCGTGGGGGCCGGGGACGGGCCACGCCTCGGCGACCTCGGAGTCGCGCAGCGAGTACAGCCGCACCGCCGCGCTGCCTCCGCCGGTGGTCGGTTCTCCGTCGGCGTCCTCGGGCAGGCCGATGTCGACGAGTTCGACGCGTCCGCACTGCGGTGCGGCCAGCAGATGCAGGTTGCGCAGCGCCCCGAATGTGACGGTGATGTCGGCGCGTACCGCGGGCCGGTGGACCTCACCGGTGTCGGCGTCGACACCCGACGGCAGGTCGACGGCCACCACCGTCGTGGCCGGATCGAGCGCCTCGAACACCGCGGCCGCGGGGGGACGCAGCGGTCCGTGGCCGCCGATCCCCACCACCCCGTCGATCACGATGTCGACGCCCGCGGGCATTTCCCCGACCACTCGCCCACCGGCCGCACGAAAGGCCGCGAGTCCCGCGGGGTGTGCCTTGTCGGGAGCGAGCAGAACCGCGCTGACGCGCACTCCGCGGTGCGCGAGTGCAGCACCGGCGAACAGTGCGTCGCCGCCGTTGTCGCCGGCACCGACCACCACACCCACGTGGCGTCCGTAACAGCCACCTGTCCGGTTGAGCTCGCCGGCCACCACCTGCGCCACGCCGTGCGACGCGCGCCGCATCAGGGTGCCGTTGGCCAGCAACTCTCCGGTGGCACGCTCGGCCACGCGGACGGCCTCGGCGGTGAGGTAGCGAACCGGCATCGCCGTGCTATTCCACCGTGACCGATTTGGCCAGGTTGCGGGGTTTGTCGACGTCGTAGCCGCGCGCCTGCGCGACGCTGGCCGCGAACACCTGCAGCGGCACGGTGGACACCAGCGGCTGCAGCAGTGTCGGCGTCTTGGGAATCGGGATGAAATGATCGGCGACCGAGCGTGCCGTGTCGTCGTCGAATTCGGCGATGACGATGGTCAGCGCGCCGCGCGCCTGGATCTCGCGGATGTTGCTGATCATCTTGGAGTGCAGCACCGCACGGCCGTCGGCCGACGGCATCACGATGATGACCGGCAGGCCGTCCTCGATCAGCGCGATCGGCCCGTGCTTGAGCTCGCCGGCGGCGAAACCCTCGGCGTGCATGTAGGCGAGTTCCTTGAGCTTGAGCGCACCCTCGAGGGCCACCGGATAACCCACATGGCGGCCGATGAACAGCACGGTGTTGTGGTGGGCCAGCGATCGGGCCAGGTCACGCACCGGCTCCATGGTGCCGAGGACCTCGCGTACGGCCTCGACCATGGCCTCCATCGCACCGAACTCGCGGGCCACTTCGTCGGCATACTTCGTGCCGCGGGCCTGCGCCAGGGCCAAACCCACCATGTAGGCGGCCGCGATCTGCGCGAGGAAGCACTTGGTGGATGCCACGCCGATCTCGGGGCCCGCATGGGTGTAGAGCACGGCGTCGGATTCGCGGGGGATCTGCGCACCGTTGGTGTTGCAGATCGCGAGTACGCGCGCCTTCTGGTCCTTGGCGTGGCGCACGGCCTCAAGGGTGTCGGCGGTCTCGCCGGACTGCGAGATCGCCACCACCAGGGTCTGCCGGTCGAGCACCGGGTCGCGGTAGCGGAACTCGCTGGCCAGTTCCACCTCGACGGGCAGCCGGGTCCAGTGTTCGATGGCGTATTTGGCCAGCAGGCCGGCGTGGTAGGCGGTGCCACAGGCCACCACGAACACCTTGTCGACGTCGCGCAGGTCGTCGTCGGAGAGTCGCTGCTCGTCGAGCACGATGTGACCGTTCACCAGATGCCCGAGCAGGGTGTCGGCGACAGCGGCGGGCTGTTCGGCGATCTCCTTGAGCATGAAGAAGTCGTAGCCACCCTTCTCGGCGGCGGCCAGATCCCAGTCGATGTGGAACGGCTTGCCCGGGCGGGGGTCCTGGTCGAAGTCGGTGATCGTGTAGCCGTCGGCGGTGATCACCACCACCTCGTCCTGACCGAGTTCCACCGCGTCGCGGGTGTGCTCGATGAACGCGGTCACGTCGGAGCCCACGAACATCTCTCCGTCCCCGACACCCACCACCAGTGGCGTGGACCGGCGCGCGGCGACGATCGTGTCGGGGTGGTCGGAGTGGGTGAAGACGAGGGTGAACGCCCCTTCGAGGCCGCGCAGCGCTTCGTAGGTGCTGGCGACGAAGTCGCCTGCGGTGGGCCCGGTGGCGTAGTTGCGTTCCACCAGGTGAACCGCGGTTTCGGTATCGGTGTCGGAACTGAACTCGATGCCCGCGGCCTCGAGTTCGGCGCGCAGCGGCCCGTAGTTCTCGATGATGCCGTTGTGCACCACGGCGATCTTGCCGTCGGCGCTCGAATGCGGGTGGGCGTTGCGGTCGGTGGGCTGACCGTGGGTGGCCCACCGGGTGTGGCCCATGCCGGTGGTGCCGGCCAGGGCCTCCCGCCCCACCGTCGCGATCTGCTTGTCGAGATTCTCCAGCCTGCCGGCCTTCTTCTCGATGGCGGTGTGTCCCCGCCCGTCGAGGATCGCGACACCGGCCGAGTCATACCCGCGGTATTCCATCCGGCGCAGCGCCTCGACGACGATGTCGAGGGCATCACGCCTGCCCACGTATCCGACGATTCCACACATAGGTCGTCAGCGTACCGGGGTTTTTTGCAACAGCTTGCGAGCTCGGGTGCGCGGTTTGGCGCCCAACAGCCGCGACACCTGTCCCAGCGGCTGTTCCGGCGGCTCGTCGACGTCGATGACGGTGGTCTTGCCCAGTATCTCGTCGGGATCGGCGAACGCCGCGTACTCGGCGTCGCCGTCCAGTGTGTGCAGCAGGAATCCCGTCGTGATGGCCCGCACCGCCGTGTGGGTCTTCTTGTCGGCGCCGTTCATGCCGAGCAGTGATTTCGGCGTGCGTCGTTCCAGCAGGCCGCGACGGCTCGCTTGCGGAATGGTGCGCAACACCACATCGCCGCCGTAATCGCCGGCCAGCGAGAGCGCGTTGGCGTCGACGTTGTCGATCTCCTCGCTACCGGCGAGCAGCAGGCCCGGTGCGGTCACGGTGCCCGCGGCGGCGGGCAGCATCGGCGTGGTGGGCGCGGGAAACAGACCGACCAGCCCGGACACGGCTGCGGGTTCCTGGCCGAGCAGTGGCCGATCACCTGCGGCGATCACCGCCGCGGCGGCACCGAATCCGTGGCCGACGAGTCCCGTGCGATCCGGGTCGACGGTGACCTGCCCGGTGCCGAGCGGGTAGTGCGAGACGATCGACAGGGCCGACCGCAGGTCGGCGGCGAATCCCACATCCGACGGGACCGCCCCGGTCTGCGTGTCGGGTGCCACCACGACGAATCCCCACGACGCGAAGTGATAGAGCAGGTCGCGGTAGCGGCGACTGTCCACGAGCCAGTCGTGTCCGAACGCGATCGCGGCGCGACGGGTGCCCTCGGCGGGGGTGAACACCTGACCGGGAATGCCGACGATGCCCAGGTTGCCGCGCAGCACGCGGTAGGGGCCTCGCGTGGCGAGCTGCTTCATCAGCTTGGCCGGGGGCCGGGACGGCTTGCTGGCGCGCTTCTTGCCGGACACAACGATCAGCCTAGGGGGTGTCGGGGTGCCGGTGGGGACTGGCCTCGGCCACGTCGGCGGGCAACATGATGCGCGGTGTGGCCGCGTCGGCGGCATCGGCGTCGTCGAGCAGTTCCGCACGCAGACGTGCCGCCGCACTCGCGTCGCGGCGTTCGGTGGACGCGCGCTCGGTGAGTTCGGCCTGGGCCAGGGAGAACGCGCGGGAGGCCGCGGCGACGCGGTCGGTGGCGTCGCGGGTGATGCCCTCGATCTGATCGGCGAGATTCACTGGTCACCTGCCAGTGCGAGGTCGCCGTCGGGGTGCGGCACCGGGTCGACGGCCCCGCGCGGCCCCGAATCGATCGACGTCGGCTCGACCGGCGGCTCGGGTTCTTGGTCTGCGGGTGCTTGGTCTGCGGGTGCTCGGTCTGCGGATTCTCGGTCTGGGGGCGCGGCGTCCGAGACCTGCGGCGCCACGTCCGTGCCGGGCAGGGTCAGCGGCACGTCGGAGTCGGTGGAACCGGAGTCGGTGGAACCTGAGTCGGTGGAACCGGTGCCGGGGTCGGCGGGCGCAACGGTGGCCACCGGTGCGTGGTCGATGATGTCGGCGCGCGGGGCCGGTGGCGGAGTGCGAGGCGCGTGGGCGTCCGTGGCCGCTAGCCCCTCGGTGGCCCTGTTGAGCGTGTCCAGAATGAGATCCACACTCCGCAATGTGATCTCGGCGGTGGACTGCAGCAGCGTGACGCGCGAGCCGATGTCGGCGGCCACCACGGGCAGCGTCACCTTGCCGACGAGGATCGCACCGGGAAGCTCTGCGACCGGCACCCCGGCCACGACGGGCGCCGAGCATCTCGCCACCGCCAGATACCAGGTCCGCAGAATCCGGTCGATGCCCGACGCCGCAGCCCCGGTGGCCTCCGAAAGTGTGCGCAGGACATCGAGATCGGATTCCGCGCGTCGCTGATGCTCGATGATGATCCCCACCGCCGCGGCGCCCGATGCGCTCGACCATCCGTCGTCGAGACGCACCTGCTGCTCAGGTAGACGATGAAGCTGATCGGACACCGCACGGTGCACCGCCGCGAGACGATGCGAGTCCGCCGACAGACCGTTGACGTCGAAGTCGCCGATGCGCCGCAACGGCGCCCGGATCTGCTCGTCGTCGGGCACCACCAGTCCGAGGCTGCGTCCCACCCCGAGAAGTTCCACCAGGGCATCGACACCCTGCAGTGCCCTATCCCGCAGCGCCGGAAGCGAATCCGCGGATCTGCTCACGTGTCCCGCTCCGCGATGCCGCCGAGTTGGTGGGCCTGCGCGGCGTCGGCGTCGACCAGCTCGTCCAGCCCCCGTCCGAGCAGTTCCGACAGACCGTCGGCGGCGGCCGCCTGCTCCCGCAGCCGGTCGGCGACCACGGCGCTCATCACCGCATACCGCTCGCCGAGCGCCCGGTAGCCCGGGCCCACCGCCCAGCCGCCGAAGTGATGTACCGCCATGTCGTCGCCGGCGGCCGACAGCACGAGCGCGGCGCGTCGGTAGAACGAGGCGACGGCGTCGACCTGATCGACATCGACAACCAGCGGTGCGGGCGGCATTCCGCTCGGCGCTCCCGGGTTTCCGGACTCCCCGTGATCCATCGACCGACCCTCCCACGAACGAACGCGCGCCCACCAGACCAGGTGCGCGGTGATGGCGTTGAAGTCTAGACGCAGCCGGCACACCACGGGTTCCATCGCCGCACGCGTGCACGCGATCGCATCCGGATATCCCGGTTTCGCAATACAGAAATCGCTGTACCATCAGTGGGTGACTTCCGGCTCCCCCGTTCTCGAATCCCCCGTTCTCGACTCTCTCGTCCGCTTCGGTCATGCCCTCTCGGACGCGACACGCAGCCGGGTGCTGCTGCGTCTGCGCACCGGTCCGGCGTACCCGGCCGATCTCGCCGACGAGCTGGGCGTGTCCCGTCAGAAGATGTCCAACCACCTCGCCTGCCTGCGCGGCTGCGGACTCGTCGCGGTGGTGCCGGAGGGACGTCGCGCCCGATACGAACTCGCCGACGCGGGCATCGGTCGCGCACTCGACGATCTGATGGGCCTGGTGCTCACCGTCGACCCGTCCTGCTGCCCCGATGCCGAGACGGACGGGTGCTGCTGATGAGCGCAACCATCACCCCCGGCGCCACCCGCCGCGCCGCCCTGCAGCGACGGATTCGATGGCTGGTGGCCGCGACGATCGCCTACAACGTGATCGAGGCGGTCGTGGCGTTGACCGAGGGCACCCGCGTGTCGTCGGCCGCGCTGGTGGCCTTCGGACTGGACTCGGTCATCGAGGTGTCGTCGGCGGCCATCGTGGCCTGGCAGTTCTCCGCACGCGACCCGCAGACCCGGGAGCACACCGCACTGCGCATCATCGCGTTCTCCTTCTTCGCCCTGGCCGCGTACGTGACGATCGATTCCGCGACAACCCTGCTGGGAGTCGCCGAACCCGCGCGGCCGTCGCTGATCGGTATCTGTGTGGCGGTGGCGAGTCTGGTGATCATGCCGGTGCTGTCATGGCTGCAACGTCGCGCCGGGCGCGAACTGGGCTCCCGGTCGGCGGTGGCCGATTCCAAGCAGACCCTGCTGTGCACCTACCTGTCGGCGGTGCTGCTGATCGGCCTTGTGGTGAACGGACTCTGGGGCTGGTCGTGGGCCGATCCGGTGGCCGGCCTGGTGATCGCGGTGATCGCGGTGCGGGAGGGCGTCGAGGCCTGGCGTGGGCGCCTGTGCTGTGCGCCGTCACCACAGGAAGATACCGAATGTGGTTGCTGCGCAAACGATCACGCCAGCGACCCGGCGGCTGGGCAGATCTCAGCGCAGTCCGTGCGCGGCGACCGCCCGTAACAGCGCATCGGGACGCTCGGCGACCGGGGCGTCGGCGACGAGTTCGAAGGCGCATCCGATCCGTCGTGAGCCGCCGTCGGCTTCCTCGCTGTCGCCGACCATCAGCGCGTCATAGCCGGGCACGCCGAGTTCGTCGAGGGCGGCGTGAAAGATGCGCGGGTTGGGCTTGATCGCCCCCACCTCGTACGAAAGCGCCCATGCGCCAACGGTGTCCAACAGATCGTGCAGCCCGAAGACGGCACGCAGGTCGAAGGCGATGTTGCTGACGACGCCCACCGGCACACCGCTCTCGCACAGACCCCGCAGCACGTCGGCGGTGTCGGGAAACGGCATCCACGATTGCGGGTCGAGCACCCGTTGGTACAGGGCCTCGGCGTGTCCGGGCACCGTCAGCCCCGACGCCCGCAGGATCGCCAGATAGGCACGCCGATGCTCGGCGGGGTCGAGATCCCTGCGCTCCCAGGAGATCCGGTCATCGTCGGTCACTGCGGCGGGCAAACCCACCGGCTGGGTCATCCGCCGGATCAGTTCCGCCTGATGCTCGACGTGCAGCGGCGCACCGGATTCGTCGTGCAGGTCGGCGAACCACTCGTCGCGTGCCTCGAACCGGAACAGTGTGCCCGAGAAGTCGAAGAGTACGGCCCGCGGTGTGTTCACGCCTCGACTGCCGTGCCCGCGGTGGACACCACGTCGGCGATACGTTCGGCCACCGCGCGCGCGACGTCGGCGGTGGGCGCCTCGACCATCACCCGGACGAGTTGTTCGGTGCCCGACGGTCGAAGCAGCACCCGGCCGGTGGCGCCGAGTTCGGCCTCGGCGGCGGCCACCGCGTCCTGCACCGATTCGGCACGGGCCACGGCGTGCTTGTCGTCCACCCGCACGTTGATGAGTTCCTGCGGCAGCACCGTCATCACCGCAGCGAGCTCGGCCAGACGTCGTCCGGTCCGCACCAGCTGCTGCATCAGCAGCAGCCCGGTGAGCACGCCGTCGCCGGTGGTGCCGGCCGCGGGGAACACGATGTGGCCGGACTGTTCACCGCCGAGCGTGTAACCGCCCCGGCGCAGCTCTTCGAGCACGTATCGGTCGCCCACCGCGGTGGTGCGCACCTCGATGCCCGCGGCACGCATCGCCAGGTGCAGCCCGAGGTTGCTCATCACCGTGGCCACCAGCACGCCGTCGCGCAACCGGTGCTGCTCGTGCAGTGCGGTGGCGAGGATGGCCATGATGGCGTCGCCGTCGACGATCTGCCCGGTGGAGTCCACGGCCAGGCACCGGTCGGCGTCACCGTCGAGTGCCAGGCCCAGATCGGCGCCGTGTTCGAGCACGGCGGCCTGCAGCTTGTCCATGTGGGTGGAGCCGCAGTCGGCGTTGATGTTGATGCCGTCGGGTTCGGCGTGGATGGGGATCACGTTCACGCCGGCGGCGCCGAACACCAGCGGACCCACCTGCGAGGCCGCGCCGTTGGCGCAGTCGACCACTACCGTCAGCGTGTCGAGGCGGACGTCGAGTGTCTCGGCGAGGTGAGCGGCGTACCGCGCCTGGGCGTCGGGCGCCGCACGCAGCCGACCGACCCCGGCACCCACCGGGTGCGGGAGGTCGCCGGTCATCGCGGCCTCGATGCGGTCCTCCACGTCGTCGTCGAGCTTGTGCCCGCCGGCTCCGAAGAACTTGATGCCGTTGTCGGGCATCGGATTATGCGACGCCGAGATCATCACGCCGAAATCGGCGCGGTAGTCGGCGGTCAGGAAGGCGATCGCCGGCGTGGGCAACACACCGACGCGGATCGCGTCGGCACCCACCGCTGCGAGACCGGCGCAGACGGCCGCCTCGAGCATCTCGCTCGAGGCGCGCGGATCGCGACCGACCACCACCCGGGGACGGCCGGGTGCGATGCCGGAGGAAGTTTCGAGAACGACCGCGGCGGCCGAGGCCAGGCGCAACGCCAACTCGGGGGTGAGCTGGTCGTTGGCCAGGCCTCGGACGCCGTCGGTTCCGAAGAGGCGTGCCAAGTCAGCGCTTGGAGTACTGCGACGCCTTGCGGGCCTTCTTCAGGCCGTACTTCTTGCGCTCCACCGCACGCGGGTCGCGAGTGAGGAAGCCGGCCTTCTTCAGTGCCGGACGATCCTCCGGGGTGACCTCGATGAGGGCACGGGCGATCGCGAGACGCAGCGCGCCGGCCTGGCCCGAGGGGCCGCCGCCGACGAGCTTGGCGTAGATGTCGAACGACTCGGTGCGCTCGACGGTGACCAGCGGGGCCTTGATCAGCTGCTGATGCACCTTGTTGGGGAAGTAGTCCTCGAGGGTGCGGCCGTTGAGCTGGAAGCCTCCGGTGCCCGGCAGCAGACGCACCCGCACCACGGCCTCCTTGCGGCGGCCGACGGTCTGGATCGGGTGGTCGATGACCACGGGGCCACGGTCCACGGCGGGCTCTGCGGCCGCCGCGACGTCGGTGTCGTAGTCGTCGGCGTTCTCGAGGGTCTCGACGGCCTCCACGGCTTCCTCGACAGCGGTCTCGGCGGCGGCGACATCGTCACCGGCCGCGGCCTGTGCTGCTGCGGCGTTCTCCACGGCGGCCTCGACGGCCTCGTCGCTGATGTTCTCGTTGGTCACTGGGCCACCTGCTTGATCTCGAAGGGGACGGGGCGCTGGGCCGCGTGGGGATGGTTGGGTCCGGCGTAGACCTTCAGCTTGGAGGCCATCGCGCGACCGAGCTTGGTGTGCGGGAGCATGCCCTTGATGGCCTGCTCGACCACACGCTCGGGGTGGGACTCCAGCAGCTCCGCAGTCGTCCGGACCGTCAGGCCACCGGGATGCCCGGAATGGCGGTAGTTGAGCTTGCGCTCTGCCTTGTTGCTGGTCAGCGCAACCTTCTCGGCGTTGATGATGATGACGAAGTCGCCGCCGTCGACGTGCGGGGCGTAGGTGGGCTTGTGCTTGCCGCGGAGCAGAGTGGCACTCTGCACGGCGAGCCGGCCGAGCACCACGTCGGTGGCGTCGATGACATGCCACGAGTGTGTGATGTCACCGGCCTTCGGGGTGTAGGTAGGCACAGTCGGTCCTTCTCTTTCACGAGATTCGGGTATCGGTCGGGTGTCGTGGCGGAGGAGTTCCCGGCGACCGATGGGGACCCGGGCCTCGGTGACCCGCCGCCACCAGGGCAGACGGGTGCCGCGCACCAGCGATCCAGCTTACGCGAGAGCGCAGGTCAGGGTCAAAACGCCCGCCGCGCTCACGCGTCCGCGACGCGCGCCGAGCCCACGGCGGTGGCGCACTGCGCGTCCACCGGTTGCCCGTCGGAGCCCGCCTGACATCCGATACTGACCTGCAGATCGCCGGCCACCAGTACATACCAGCGGATCGCCGAACCCGAGGCGGGCGCCTCCCGGTAGGCGATGACGTCACGTCCGGCGAATCGGGTGGACGCGGAGAACTCGGTCACCACGTCGTCACCGCGCTGCCGGATCCGGTTGGCCAGGCTGGTGGCCACCGACTCGGTGGTCGATCCCGATCGCACCTCGGTCTGCACCAGCAGGATGCGGCCTCCGGTGGCGGGATCGGTGAACACCGTCCGCGACACGGTGTCGGCGGTGCCCGCCGATCCGCTCGGCGGCGGTGGTGAACTCTGCTGCCAGTCGGTCGGGACGATGAGGGAGGTCCGCCCGACGCTGAGTTGCCGTGTCGGATCGGGAGGCTGTTCGTCGCGTTGCCATACCCCCACCACCGCGGCCCCGACCGCCACCACCAGTGCCACCGCCGCAGCAGCCCACACCCATCGACGACGCGTGGACGGTCGTGACGAGGAGTCGGCACCTCCGGCGGGGTCCACGACGTGCGTCATCGGCTCGATCAGCCCCGAACGGGCGCCGTAGCGGGCGATCAGTGGGTGGTCGACACCCACCACGCGGCCCGCGACGACATGCGCCCTCACCAAGTCCATGGCATCGGAGACCTCCGCGGGAACCTCGCCGTCGACGAACACGGCCTCCACCGAGTCGTCGATGAGCGACTCCACCCGATCGGCCGGTCCGTCCGGGCCGATCACGCCGCTGCGATCGATCACCCAGCCGTCGGCACCGCGGGTCAGTCGCTGCACATCCCAACTGCGCGGCAGCGGGTGTGCGGGATCGACCGGATAGCCGGGGACGTGCGTGGTCTCCACCACCGCGCACCGCTGCATCGCGACGTCGCTGTGACTGCGGGCGATCAGCACCGCGCGCGGGACCAGCGACACGTCGACGGGTAGGTCGGCCACCGCCGCGGCGAGCACCGCCCGGCGCACCGCACCCCACGTGCTGGGATAGCCGATCACCACCGGCCGCGTGTCATTCGCGCCGGGTGTGGCGGCGGCGATCGCCGCACCCAGCGTGTCACGCAACACATCCCGGGTGAACCGCCGCCCGCCCGCGACCGGCACGGTCGCCGCGTCGACGGATTCGAGCATCCCGCGCAGCGCTGCGGCCTCGGTGCCCGTCGCGTAGACGGGATCGAGCACGAGGGGTCGTGGCCGGGGTGCGGCGGACCGGTCGGTGACCGTCATACGGTTCTCACACCTGCGATCTCACTGCTCGACCAGATGGGCGATCTGGATCATCTCCTGCGGACGCGTCCGTGAGATCAGTTCACCGCGGCCGGGAACGAGTTGTTGCATCCGCGCCCGACCGACGATGTAGCCCTCATCGCGGTCGCCGCTCATCAGCAGGACGTCGCTGGAGAGGTCCTTGAGCCGGGCGATCACCGGGTCGAACATCGCGCGGCCCAGGCCGCCGGAGCGGCGGGCGAGCACGATGTGCATGCCGATGTCGCGCGCGTGGGAGGCCAGATCCACCAAGGGCTGCAACGGATTTCCACCCGAGGTGGCCACCATGTCGTAGTCGTCGACGATCACGTAGACGTCGGGACCCGACCACCAGCTGCGGTCCTTGAGCTGCTGCACCGTGAGGTCTTCGGGCGGCAGCCGTTTGGTGAAGTACGCCGCGAGCTGATGCATCATCTTGGTGGCGTTCTCCCCGGAACTCGCGTACCCGGCCAGGTGGTCGCCGTCGATGATGCCGAGCATCGTCCGCCGGTAATCCACCAACACGATCTTGCACTGCTCGGGCGTCGAATTCCCGACGAGTCCGGTCACGATGCTGCGCAACAGATTCGTCTTGCCGTGCTCGACGTCGGCGAACGCCATGAAATGCGGTTGCGTGGTGAAGTCGAGGATCACCGGGGACAACTCGAGCTCGCCGAGCCCGATCGCCACCTGGTTGGGCGCCAACGTGATTCCCGACGATGCGACGAGGTCGTGCACGGTGTCAGGGGTGATCTCGGTGCCGAGTTTGCGAACCTTCATCGCACCGCGACCCGGATACGCCGCGGCAAGCTTCTCCACGGCCTGGACCACTCCGGCCGTCAGCGTCTGCGCGGTGCACACGCCGTCGAGGCGCGGCAGCGCGATCAGCATGTGCAGTTCGTCACCGGTGAGGCCGCGGCCGGGCCGGTTCTGCGGCACCGACGACGCGGCACGACGGCCCATCTCCGAATCCATCGCGTCGCCGAGCCGCAATTCGAGTCTGCTGCCGATGAGGTCGCGCATCGCGGGCCGGATCTCACCCCAGCGGGTGGCGGTCACCACCACGTGGACGCCGTAGCTCAGGCCCTGCGAGACGAGCACGTGGATCTGGTCTTCTAGGAAGTCGAACTCACCGCGCAGCACGCCCACACCGTCGAACACCAGGAACACGTCGCCGTGACGATCCTCGGCGAGTGGATCGTCGGGCGCGAGGCGGCCGGTTGCGAACCACTCACCGCGCCGGGCGCGGTAGTCGTGCATCGACTCGATACCCAAGCGGGAGAACAGCAGTTCGCGATTGCGCAGGATCGTCGACACCTCGGCGACGGTGCGGCGCACGGCATCCATGTCGCCGCGGGAGGCCACCGACCCCACGTGGGGCAGCCCGGCGATGCCGGTGAGGCTGCCGCCGCCGAAATCGAGGCAGTAGAACTGCACCTGTTCGGGGGTGTGCGTGGCTGCCGCCGACATGATCAGCGTGCGCACCGCGGTCGACTTGCCCGACTGCGGACCGCCCACCACCGCCACGTTGCCCGCCGCCCCGGCGAGGTCGAGGATGTGCAGGTCACGTCGCTGGTCGTAGGGACGGTCGACGATACCCACGGGCACCTGCAGCCGTCCGGGTGCCGCCGCGACGGTGAAGTCACGCGCACCCACCATCTGATCGACCGTCGAGGACTCGTCGAGCGGCGGCAACCAGACCTCGTACGCGGCCGGACCGTGGCCGCGGATGCGCTCCATCAGCGTCTGCAGGAGCGTCGGCACGCCGACCCCCACCACGTCGGCGTTGTCCTCGTCGGCGTCCTCCCCTGCCACGGGTGGTACCTCGTCGAGCAGCGCGGCGGCCGCATCGAGCACCGACCCGGAGGAGACCTCGGCGACGGCGTCGTCGTGATCGTGGTCGAACGGTACCGGCAGGGCGGTGAAGAACTTCATTCGCCCGCCGCCGCGTTCCACCAGCGGGGCGTCGACCTCGGACTCGTGAGCCGACGGCGAATGGTAGGGGCCCGACACGTAGGAGGTGTTGAACCGCAACGGGTCCGACGCATCGCATTTGAGGTAGGCCGAGCCGGGCACGCTGGGTAGATGGTAGGCGTCGGGCACGCCCAGCACCGAACGGGACTCGTTGGCCGAGAACGTCTTCAATCCGATGCGGTAGGACAGGTGGCTGTCGAGTCCACGCAGCTTGCCCTCCTCGAGTCGCTGCGAGGCCAGCAGCAGGTGGATGTGCAGGGACCGGCCCAGGCGTCCGATCGCCACGAACAGCTCCGCGAAATCCGGTTTCTGCGCCAGCAACTCGGAGAACTCGTCGACCACGATGAACAACGCGGGCAGCGGTTCGAGCCGCACCCCCGACGCGCGCGCCTGCTCGTAGTCGCTGACATTGGCGAAATTGCCTGCCGCACGCAGGATCTCCTGGCGCCGATTCATCTCGCCCGAGAGTGCGTCGCGCATGCGGTCCACCATCGCGAGTTCCTGCTCGAGGTTGGTGATGATCGCGGAGACATGCGGTGCGGCCTCGAGCCCGAGGAACGTGGCGCCACCCTTGAAGTCGACGAGGACCAGGTTGAGCTCGGTCGGCGAATGGGTGGCCAGCATCGACACCACGAGGGTGCGCAGGAACTCCGACTTTCCCGAACCGGTTGCGCCGATGCACAATCCGTGCGGTCCGGTGCCACCGTGGGCGCTTTCCTTGATGTCGAGTTCCACCGGGGTGCCGTTGGGGGTGTAGCCGATCGGCACGCGGAGCCGGTCACGCCCGGTGCGGCCGCGCCAGGCGATCTCGGGTTCGAATCGCGCCATGTCGTCGATGCCGAGCAGCGCGGGGAGACCGGGGTCGCTGCTGGTGGCCTCGGAGTCGAGGTTGGCCAGGCTGGCCGCGGTCGCGAGGTGATAGCGGGCCATCCGCCGCGCGATGGTCTCGGCCTCGGCGATCGTCACCGAATCCATGTCGGCGAACTCCTCGACCCCAACCGCACTGCGGGCGAGCACCTTTCGGTTACGCACCACCAGCTGCAGGCCGCGCCGGGCGGCGAGACCGTCCGGCGGTGCGGTGAGGTCGACGATGGTGACGCCTTCCATCCCGGCATCGTTGACCAGACGTTCGTCCCCGGTCACCTGCCCGTCGTCGATGATCACCACGAGGTGTGGGCGGCCGGGTGTCGGCGGCGCCGACCGGCTGAACCGACCTCGCTCGAGAAGGTCTGTGGCCATGGAGTTCTCGAAGTCGGTAAGTGTCGGGTACAGCATGCGCATCGGTCCCACGGCGTCGCGCAGCCCGGGGTGCCCCGCCTGCGGCAGCCACTTGGTCCAGTCCCACGCCTCGCCCGCCGGATCACCGGTGATGATGGCGATGCGCAGGTGGTCGGGACCGTGGAACGCGCACAGTTCCACCACCATCGCGCGCACCAGATCTCGCGTCTCCTGGCGTGCCCCTTCGATGTTGACCGCCGGGAATCCGCGCAACGAGATCGCCGTCGGTAACCGGTGCACCACCGAATGGGTTCGCACGAAACGACGTAACGCCACCATCGACACCGGCTCGAGATCCTCGAGCGGACCGGTCTCCGGTGGCATCAGCCGGGTCGCGAGGCCCTGCGATCCCACACCGACCCGCACGTGCGCGAAGTCGGGGTCCTGCGGCCGCCGTTCCCACATCCGCCTGCTGCCCACCACCCCGAGCAGTGCGGTGGGGTCGGGGTGAGACCAGGTGAGTGCGGCGCGCTGCGCCTCCACGGTGTCGAGAACCTGGGTGCGCAACTGACCGAGATAGCGGAAGTAGTCCTTGCGCTCCTCGTTGAGCTCGGCCGCGCGTTTGCCGCCGCCACGACCGCCCGCGGCGAACATGCCCATCATCGACATGACCATCATCAGCGGGAACATCATGAACAGCGGATTGCTCAGGATGCTGCGCCCGCCGGTGGCGAACATCATCGCGATCATGCCGATCACCGCGACGATCATCACCACCGGCAGCAACTTCATCAGCATGCCGCCGGGCACCACGCGCGGAACGTCGGGCGGGGGCGCGATGGCCAGCTCACCACCGGGAGTGCGGGGCGGGGTGATCCGCGCACGCCGCACGAATCCCTCCGTCGTGACTGCCAATGCTTCCCCCGAATCGGTGTTGACGCCTGCCCGGCCGGTTTCCACCGCCCGCCTCGGCAGCCTGTAGAAACCGCGCTTGGTCGGCGTCGTCGTGGTTCGCTATGTTAACTGCGAAACCGGCGGGGAGGTATCGAAGGTCATGACTTCTGTGGACACAGCGCCGGCGTCGGGCGTCGGTCCGGGGCGCGAGCGGCGCCCCGCCCGCACGGACGTGGGGATCGAACCGGCGCTGGTACGCGTCTCGGTACTGGGCGGCAACACCCAGCTCGACGTGGGGCTGCCCGCCGCGATCCCGGTGGCGGCGCTGATCCCGGAACTGGTGGCGCAGATCGAATCCCGCTCACCGGTACGACGAGATCCCGACGATCCCGAATCCGATCCCGGCGCGAGTCCCGGTGGTCGTCCACATGACCGACAGCACCGTTGGACCCTGGCGCTCGTCGGTGGCGGTGACCCGATAGCACCCAACAGGTCGTTGAGCGAGTCCGGTATCCGCGACGGCGACCTCCTCATCCTGCAATCGGTACGCACCGGGGAAACCCCGATCCTGTTCGACGACGTCGTCGACGCCGTCGCCCGGCTGAATGAGTCCGGATTCTCGGCGTGGTCGGCCACCGCCGCCCGTAACGCCGGTTATGTGGTCGCTCTCGCGGCGTCGCTGATCGCCGCGGTGAGTCTGGGGGCGGCCCGTATCGCGGGCACGGGCAGTTGGGTGGCCGCACTGAGCGGTGTCGCCGCCGTGGGCTTCCTGGTGGCCGCGGTGATCGTCGCGCGACACTATCGCGACGCACTCACCGCCACCGTGTTGTCGGCGACGGCGATGCCGCTGGTCTTCGTCAGCGGGATGCTGATCCCACCCGGCGGATACGGCGCCGCCCATCTGGGTCTGGGTGCCGCGCTGGTGCTGCTGGCGGCGACGCTCTCCTACCGCGTCACCGCGGTGGGCCCGGTCACCCACAGCGCGCTGACGTCGGCGGCGTTGCTGGGTGCGCTGGCCTGTGTCGGCGCGATGGTGTGGGAGGGCAGGGTTCCCGAGGTGGCGGCCGTGACCGCCGCCGTGGGGCTCGCGGTGATCGGAATGGCGCCCCGCGCAACCATTCTGCTCGCCAAACTGCCGCTGCCCCCGGTACCCACCGCGGGTGCACCCATCGACCTCGACGCCGCACAGCCGGCACCCGCGATCGAGGGCATCGGCGCGATCGGCGCGATGGCACTGCCCAAGGCCGACGCGCTCGAACGCCGTTCCCGGCTGGCCAATGCGTATCTCACCGGGATCGTCGGCGGCGTCACCCTGATCACGGCCACCGCGGCCGTGCTGGCCGCCGACCCCCTGTCGGGTTTCGACGCCAAGCGGGTAATCTACGCCGCCGTCATCGGCGCCGCGCTGTGTCTGCGCGGTCGCTCGCACAGCGACCTGGCCCAGGCGTCGACGCTGATCGCCGGCGGCACCGCCACGCTGCTCGCGGTGACGGTGGGCCTCGCCTTCGGTGCGCACAACTGGCCGGTCGTCGGGTTCGCGGTGGCCGTGGCGATCGCGATCGGCGCGTTCGTCCTCGGTGTCATCGCTCCGCAGAACGACTTCTCCCCCGTCATGCGCCGCTCCGCGGAGATCGTCGAGTACATCCTGCTCGCCCTCGTGGTGCCGCTGCTGTTGTGGGTTCTCGATCTCTACCAGATGGTCCGGGAGATCTGACGGTGCCCTCAGCCGCCTGTGCGGTCGGCGCGCGCACCGTGTCGGCGACCGTGACCGTCCTGCTCTGCGTCGCGTTGGCCGCGCTGCTCGGTGCGGCGCCCGCCGTGGCACTGGGTCCGCCGACGATCGACCCCGGGGCGCTGGTGCGCTCGGCACCGGTGACACCGCCCGGGCCTACCGAGCAACGAACCCTGTGCGCCACCACCGTTCCCGCCATCGGCCACTCGTCGCCGAGTGCCGCGCAGGAGATGATGAACCTCCCCGAACTCTGGCGCATCAGTCGCGGTGGCGGCCAGCGGGTTGCGGTCATCGACACCGGCGTCACCCCCAATCCCCGGTTGCGCCGCGTGCAGGGCGGCGGTGATTACGTCTCCACCGGCGACGGACTCTCCGACTGCGACGTGCACGGCACCCTCGTCGCCGGCCTGATCGCCGGTGCGCCCAGCGCGAACGACACCTTCGCCGGAGTGGCCCCGGACGCAACGATCATCTCGATCAGGCAGTCCAGCAACACCTTTCAGGCGAAGAACGACCGCAACGACGACGATCCCCACGTCGGCGGCGGATACGGATCGGTGCGCACCCTGGCCAATGCGGTGGTCCGCGCCGTCGACCTGGGCGCCACGGTCATCAACATCTCCGAGGTGGCGTGTGCTCCCGCGGGCACCAAACTCAACGACCGCTCACTGGGCGCCGCGGTCCGCTACGCCTTCGACCGCAACGTGGTGGTCGTGGTGGCCGCGGGCAACCTCACCCGCAGTTCGGCGTGCGGCACCCAGAATGCGGCACCCCTGGGCGACGACCCGCTGGGTTGGAAATCCGTCTCCACGGTGGCCAGTCCCGCCTGGTTCTCCCCGTACGTGCTGACAGTGGGGTCGGTGGACGCGGGCAGCGGCGCGCCGAGCGATTTCAGCCTGCACGGCCCGTGGGTGAGTGTGGCCGCGCCGGGCACCGAGATCGTGAGCGTCGACGGTTCGGGGCGGCCGGTGTTCGCACAGCAGGATGCGCAAGGGCCGGTTCCGTTGCGCGGCACCAGTTTCTCCACCGCGTACGTGGCGGGCTTGGCGGCGCTGATCCGTGCATCGCACAAGGATCTGACGGCACGGCAGGTGATGGATCGGATCGTGCGGACCGCGCACGCTCCCGGCCCGGGGCACGACACGGCCATCGGGTACGGCGTGATCGATCCCGTCGCCGCGCTGACCGCCGAACTCGCGGCGTCGCCGGCTCCGGACGCCGACACCCCGCACCCGATCGCCGCGCCCGCGATGCCACCGGCGGCGGACCACACGGCGCGGACCGTCGCACTGATCGGGGTGGGCGCGGCCGCGGTCGCGATCGTCGTCGTGCTCGCGGTGTCGCTTCCGCACCGACGCGTCCGCACGCTCGACCCGGACGAGTACTGATCGCGCCGACTTCACGCACTACTGCCGTATTTTCGTGTCACCTGGCGACACGAAAATACGGCACAAGGGCGTGCGACGCCGCCGCAGAACCTAGTTCGCGGTGCGGGCCGGCCGCAGTTCGCGGGGCAGTGCGAAGGTGAGTGTCTCCTCGGCGGTGGTCACCTTCTCGACGGTGCCGAAGCCGTGTTCACCGAGCAGGTCGATGACGCCGCGGACCAGCACCTCGGGCACCGACGCACCGGAGGTCACGCCCACCGTGTTCACGTTCTCCAGCCAGGCGGGGTCGATCTCGCGCGCGTAGTCGACCAGGTGTGCCGCCGACGCGCCGTTCTGCAGCGCGACCTCCACGAGACGCACCGAATTCGACGAGTTCTTCGATCCCACCACGATCACCAGGTCGCAGCTCGGTGCCATCGCCTTCACCGCCACCTGACGGTTCTGCGTCGCGTAGCAGATGTCGTCGCTCGGCGGGTCGTTGAGCAGCGGGAACCGCTCACGCAGTCGCCGCACCGTCTCCATCGTCTCGTCCACCGACAGCGTGGTCTGACTCAGCCAGATCACCTTCGATTCGTCGCGCACCTCGACACGGTCGACGCTGTCGGGACCGTCGACGAGCTGGATGCGCTCAGGCGCCTCACCGGCGGTCCCCTCGACCTCCTCGTGGCCCTCGTGACCGATCAGGAGGATGTCGTAGTCGTCGCGGGCGAACCGCTTGGCCTCCTGATGCACCTTGGTGACCAGCGGGCAGGTGGCGTCGATGGTCTGCAGATTCCGTGCGGCCGCGGTGCGATGCACCTCCGGGGACACGCCGTGTGCGGAGAACACCACGATCGCGCCCTCGGGCACCTGATCGGTCTCGCCGACGAACACCGCGCCCCGTTCGGTGAGCGTCTCCACCACATGCCGGTTGTGGACGATCTCCTTGCGTACGTACACGGGGGCACCGTGCTTGTCGAGGGCGCGTTCGACGGTCTCGACCGCACGATCGACCCCGGCGCAGTAACCACGCGGTTCGGCGAGCAGGACACGTTTCGGAACGGACATGAGACCAAGCGTACGGGTTTGGTGACCTCCGGGTTGGTGCCCGCTGTGTCAGATGGCAGAGTGTGACCATGGTTCGCGCACCGTATCCGGCTCGCATCGCCGCAGGTCTACTCGTCGTGGCGATCGAGGAAACCCGCAAGCTGCCCACACTGCTGTTCACCCTTCCGATGACGGCGGTCAGCCAGACCCTGCAGGCGGGGATGAAGGCCCAGCAGGGCATCGCCGAACTCGCGATCAAGGGCGACGAGGCCATCGAGTTGCTCTTCGACCGGCCCGCCGAGCAGCCCGAATGGGCCCGTTTCGACGAGGACGAGGCCGACGAGATCGAGGCCCCCGCGCCGCCTGCGGAACCGAAACCCCGGGCAGCACCCGAACCGAAAGCGGCGCCCACACCGACAACCGCATCCACGGCGAAACCCGCAGCAAAGGCGAAACCCGCGGCAACGGCGAAACCCGCGGCAACGGCGAAGAAGGCCGCGGCCGACCCGGCACCCACCGCGCGCGCCGACGCCGGGCGGTTCGCGCTGTACAGTTCGGCCCCCGCCGAGCTCATCGAAGCCGATGCCGCCGCCCACAAGGGCGCCGCCCAGACGGACGAGAACTCCGTATCCGACGTCGACAAACCCGAGATCGTCGACTACATCGAATACGACTCGTTGACCCTCGCCCAGCTACGCGCCAAGCTGCGGTCGGTGGGCGTCGACGATCTCACCGCACTCGCCGACTACGAGAAGGCCACCCGGGACCGGGCACCGTTCCTCACCATGCTCGACAACAGGATCGTCGCGCAGAACAAGCGCCACACCCCCACGTGACAGGTCCCACCCCCGGCCGTGGCGAACACACGGCGTCGAGCAACTCCGCCGACAATCCGTGGCCGGTCCGCACCGTCAACCGCAAGATCGGCGACTGGGTGCACCGGCTCGGTCAGATCTGGGTGGAGGGCCAGGTGACCCAGATCTCGCCGCGGCGAGGCACGCGGCTGTCGTTTCTCACCCTGCGTGATCCCGCCGCCGACATCTCGATCACCGTCACCTGCAACCCGGACCTGCTGGCCCGCACCGAGGTGCCGCTCAGCGAAGGCAGCCACGTGGTGATGCTCGGCCGACCCGAGTTCTATCCCGGCCGGGGCACCATCTCGCTGCGGGTCACCGACATCCGGCCCATCGGCATCGGACAGCTGCTGCTGCGCATCGAACGGCTCCGGCAGCTGCTGGCCGCGGAGGGACTGTTCGACACGCGGCTCAAGAGACCGCTGCCCTTCCTGCCGCGTGCGGTGGGCCTCATCTCGGGCCGTGCCAGTGCCGCGCAGAAGGACGTGATGAGCGTGGCGGCCGGCCGCTGGTCGTCGGTGCGTTTCGAGGTGCGTGATGCCCCCGTGCAGGGGCCTACCGCGGTGGCGCGCATCCTCGCTCAGCTCGCCGACCTCGACGCCCATCCCGAGGTCGACGTGATCATCATCGCCCGCGGCGGGGGCAGCGTGGAGGACCTGCTCCCGTTTTCCGACGAGGCGCTGCTGCGCGCGGTCGCCGCCTGCGTCACCCCGGTGATCAGCGCCATCGGCCACGAACCCGACACCCCGCTACTCGACCTGGTTGCCGACGTCCGCGCGGCAACTCCCACCGACGCGGCCAAACGGGTGGTGCCCGACGTGGCCGCCGAACTCGCCGGAGTCGCGCAGATGCGCGGCCGTGCCGCGCGCGCCCTGCGCAACTGGGTGTACCGCGAGGAGCATCGGCTGGCGGGGCTGCGCGATCGTCCGGTGCTGGCCGACCCATACTCGATGATCGACCGGCGTGCCGAACGGGTCGACCGGATGCGCGCCGACATCCGCCGTGACGTCACCCGGCTGCTCGACACCGAGGAACGCCGGCACGAACACCTGTCGGCCCGCCTCGCCACGCTGGGGCCCGCGCAGACCCTGGCCCGCGGGTACGCCGTGGTGCAGCGCGTCGATGGCCGTTCACCCGTGGTGGTGAGTACGGTAGCGGACTTGCCCGCGGGTGCCGAACTGCGTATCCGGGTGGCCGACGGCGCCGCGCCGGCGCGGGTCACCGACGAGAACACCCGGGACGAGAAGAGGAGTCAGTCGTGAGCGATCCGGCGAAAGGCAAGTCCGCCAAGGCGATACCGGTGACGGAGCTCGGTTACGAACAGGCCCGCGACGAACTCGTCGAGGTGGTCACCACGCTCGAACGCGGTGGCCTCGACCTCGACTCGTCCCTGGCCCTGTGGGAGCGCGGCGAGGCACTCGCCGACCGGTGCGAGGAGCATCTGACCGGCGCGCGCGAGCGGATCGAGGCGGCCCTGGCTCACGAGAACGGCGAGCCAGACGAAACCGGCGACGGCACAGACGAATTCGACGACGACGACGCAGACGACGAGAACGCAGACGACGAGGACTGATCCGG
This sequence comes from Gordonia sp. NPDC003425, assembly GCF_053588635.1. Lineage (NCBI taxonomy): Bacteria > Bacillati > Actinomycetota > Actinomycetes > Mycobacteriales > Gordoniaceae > Gordonia > Gordonia sp. NPDC003425. The sequence goes on from NZ_JBSFQI010000003.1 coordinate 272,360, forward strand.
GCTTCGGAGCAGTCCTAGCAGGCCGGGCGGAACGAATCCGCCGACGCCCGTGTCCAGTCGTCCATCCACGATGACGGCGGGTCCACCAGAAGCTGGTCCACACACAGCCATTCGAAGATCTCGGCGTAGGAACGCTGCTCGGTGGACGACACCCGCTTGCGCAGCAGATGCGGATTGAGTTGTGCCGGATCGGTGATCCCCATCGAGGCCATGATCCGCATCGCCTGCGCCACGGTCGCGTGCTGATAGCGGTACACCCGCTCGCTCTTGTCGTCGACGTCGAGTGCTCGTGCGCGGCGCGGGTCCTGGGTGGCCACGCCCACCGGACAGTGGTTGGTGTGGCAGCGCTGCGACTGGATGCAGCCGGTCGCCATCATCATCGAGCGGGCGGCGTTGGTGTAATCGGCTCCCTGGATCAAGCGCTTGACGATGTCGTTGCCCGAAGCCACCTTGCCGCCGGCGCCCAAGCGTATCCGGTCGCGCAGCCCGGTACCCACGAGGGCGTTGTGCATGGTCATCAGGCCGTCGGTCAGGGGTAGCCCGATGTGGTCCTCGTATTCCAGCGGCGCCGCGGCGGTTCCGCCCTCGGCGCCGTCGATGATGATGAAGTCGGGTGTGATCTGTTCGCTGCGCATCGCCTTGCACATGGCCAGTACGTCGACGCGCGACCCGACGCACAGCTTGAACCCCACGGGTTTGCCCCCGGAGAGTTCCCGCAGGCGCCCCATGAATGCCATGAGTTCACGCGGCGTGGAGAACGCCGAATGTGCTGCGGGACTGACACATTTCTGTCCCACCGGCACACCGCGGTAGCGCGCGATCTCCGGGGTCACCTTGGCTCCCGGGAGCACACCGCCGATCCCCGGTTTGGCTCCCTGGCTCAGTTTCACCGAGATGGCCTTGATCTCGTCGGTGGCCGCCTTGTCGGCGAACTGCACCGGGTCGAAATGCCCGTCGGCGGTGCGGGTTCCGAAGTAGCCCGACCCGATCTCCCAGATGAGGTCCGCCCCGCCCAGGTGATACGGGGTCAGTCCGCCCTCGCCGGTGTCGTGGGCGAAACCACCCTTGCGGGCGCCGTTGTTCAACGCCCGGATCGCGTTCGCGGAGATCGCACCGAAACTCATCGCCGACACGTTGAGCAGCGCCATGTCGTACGGCTGGGTGCAGTCGGGTCCACCCACCCGCACCCGGTAGGGCTCGGCGGGCGGATCCACCGGCGCCGAGGAGTGCACCAGGTGCTCGTAGCCCTCGCGGTCGATGTCGCGTTCGGTGCCGAAGGCCAGTTCGGCGGCGGTGCCCTTGGCGCGTTCGTAGATCAGCGAGCGGGTGTCGCGGTCGTACGGCCGGCCGTCGAAGTTGCGTTCGATGAAGTACTGCTGGATTTCCGGACGCAGCCCCTCCATCAGGAACCGCGCGTGCCCGAGCACCGGATAGTTCCGCAGGATCGAGTGGCGTCGCTGCGCGAGGTCGTACACCCCGACCGCGGCGAGCAGGGTGAGCAGCACCGCGGGAATGATCCAATCCCACGGTCCCGCAACGGCGGCCACGATCGATGCGACGGCCAGCACCACGAGGGCGGCCACGGCGAGCACACGAGTCACGGTGGGACTGTACCCACCCGTGCGTCGCGGTTGGGCGTTTAGGCCAACCTAGCCCGTCCGGGACAGCGGTTGCTGGGCGAGCACGGATGCCGCCATCGTCTCCATGTCCGAATCGGGGCCTTTGGACATCACGGCGATCCGCACGTCACCGAGGTCGGTGATCCAGAATTTGTCGCCGTCGTAGGTGGAGTAGGTGACCCATTTGTGGCCACCGATCTGCCGGACACCGGTCCCCGACGACACGTCGTCGCCGCCGAGTTCGCCGACCAGGGCGTCCTCGCTCGCATCGGTCTGGGTGAGTTGCAGGTAGGCACCCGGTGCGGTGATCCACCCGACATTGCTCGACTGCTTGCCGGCGATCTCGCCGGTGCTGCCGGAGTTGGGTTTCCATCCCTGCGGGGTGGGTGGACGGCGGATCGGGAACGCCATCACGCGGGCGTCGGCGGCCAGACCGTTGTGCACGTCGTAGGCGGGGGTCCGGTCGTCGGATGCCGTTCCGGTGAGTCCCACCGAGCAGTTCTGCGACGCGATCGCCACCAGGGCGCACACCGCCAGCAGCGGGATCAGCGTCCAGATCATGTCCTTGCCGCCGATCATGATGCGCGGTTTGCTCGCCATGGCATCCGAGTATCCCAGACATCCGAATCGCGCCGTCACGGCCGGGCGGCAGCGCGTGGGCAGCGTCTCAACCTCGGGTGCGTGCACGGTCACTCGGTGTGACATGCGAAGATGAGGAGACTGAGCATCGCGCCGACGTCGAGGAGTCACCCGGACATGTCCCCTTCCATCAATCAGGCCCCCGATCGCAATCTGGCAATGGAATTGGTCCGCGTCACCGAGGCGGCGGCGCTGGCCGCCGGACGCTGGGTGGGTCGCGGTGAGAAGAAGAAGGGCGACGGCGCGGCCGTCGACGCGATGCGCGAACTGCTCTCCACGGTGTCGATGCGTGGGGTGGTGGTGATCGGCGAGGGCGAGAAGGACGAGGCCCCGATGCTCTACAACGGCGAGGAGGTCGGCGACGGCGACGGCCCCGACTGCGACGTCGCGGTGGACCCGATCGACGGCACCACGCTGATGGCCGAGGGCCGCCCCAACTCCATCGCGGTGATCGCGGTGAGCGAGCGCGGCACCATGTACGACCCGTCGGCGGTGTTCTACATGGACAAGATCGCGGTGGGCCCCGAGGCCAAGGGCGCGATCAACATCGAGGAATCCGTCGAGTGGAACGTGAACTCGGTGGCCAAGGCCAAGGGCATCGACGTGGGTGACCTGACCGTGGTGGTCCTCGACCGCCCCCGCCACGCCGACCTGATCGGCGAGATCCGGCAGGCGGGCGCCAAGATCCGGCTCATCTCCGACGGCGACGTGGCCGGTTCGATCGCCGCCGCAGGCGATTACAGCACCGTCGACATGCTGATGGGGGTGGGTGGCACCCCGGAGGGCATCATCACCGCCGTCGCGATGAAGTGCATGGGCGGCGAGATCCAGGGCAAGCTCTGGCCGCGCAACGAGGAGGAGCGCCGCAAGGCGATCGACGCGGGCCACGACCTGAACCGGGTGCTGGGCACCGACGACCTGGTGCGTGGCGAGAACTCGTTCTTCTGCGCCACCGGCGTGACCAACGGCGACATGCTGCGCGGGGTCACCTACCGGCCGACCGGCGCCACCACCCGATCGCTGGTGATGCGCTCCAAGTCGGGCACCATCCGGCGCGTCGAGTCGGTGCACAAGACCGCCAAACTGCGCGAGTACGCCCGCCTCGACCTCGGCTGAGCGTCCCCGGGCCCGTGAGGTCCTGAGTACTCTTCGCCTGTGCCCACCGCATCGGCTTCGTCGGATCGTCTCCTCGCGTTCACACTGCTCGCGGCAGCGGGATTTCTCGACGCGATCGCGTTCACGGTGCTCGGAGGCTCCTTCGTCGCGTTCATGTCGGGTAACACGACGATCCTGGGCCAATCGGTGGGCACCGGCCACTGGCATCCGGCGGCGCTGGCCGGCGCGCTCATCGCCTGCTTTTTCCTCGGCAACGTCCTCGGCAATGTGATCACCCGGTGGGGTGGGCCGCGGCGGCATCTGGTGCAGACGTCGACCACGGCGGCGTCGGCAGCACTCGGCAGCCTCGTGGCCACCACCGCATCACCCACCGCAGGCCTCATCCTGGTGGCGATCAGCGGCGGCATGATCAACACCACGCTCTCGCGGTCGTCCGACATCCACGTCGGATTGACCTATGTCACCGGCACATTGGTGAAGGCGGCGCAGCAACTGGTGTACGGCATCAGGACCGACACCCCGTGGCAATGGGTGGGCACACTGTTCGCCTGGCTCGTGTTCGCCGGTGGCGCCACCGCCGGCGGGATCGGCTACCGGACGCTCGGACTGTCGGCGATGTGGATCGCGGTCGCGGGCCTCGTCGTCGCGATCGCACTCCCCCGGCGCCCCGACTGAGCCGCCGGCCATCCAGCCGAACCACCGATCAGCCGAACCGCCGCATGCCGGTTCGCGGGCCACTTTCCGTCGACGCGGCGAGGTCGAGCACCTCGCCGAATCCCGCGACGATGCAATCGGCGAACAGGTCCGGCTCGGTGATCGATGCACCGTCGCAGTTGAGCCCCAGACACGCCGTGCCGTTGTGCGTGATCATCGTGGCCATCACCGCACATCCGGGCAGCGGGCCGAACGGGAAGAGCCGCTCCACCTTTGCCCCGGCCACGTAGGTCTCCCACGGGATGCCGGGCACGTTGCTGGCCTGCAGGTCGTTCTGACTGGTGGCGCCGCTGAACTGCCCGAGCAGACCACCGGGAACCCACGCCAGGAGCGGACCGAGGGCGTTGAAGATGTCGACGGCCGGTTCGGTCCGGGCGGCGCGCACCTGTTCGCGGATGGTCAGCACCCGTTCGAAGGGGTCGTCGATACCCATCGGTCCGGCGAGCCTGCCCACCGCGATCCGGTTGCCGCCCTCGGGATCCTCGGGACGACGCACCGAGATGGGGATGGCGACGGGGATGGCATCGACGGTGCTGCCGAGCTTTTCGTGATAGATGCGGAATCCGCCGATCAGGCCACCGAGGTACACGTCGTTGATCGACGCGCGGGTGGCGGTCGCGGCCGCCTTCAGCTCGGTGAAGGGAACCTCGAAGGCGAGGAACCGCCAGGACAGGCTCCGCGCGGCGAGCAACGGCGATCCGGGCGGGCTGACCATCCCCGCCACCCGCGGCACCGACCGCCCGTACCGCAGCACCTTGCTCAACGCGCGTTTGGGATCGGTCAGCGCCCAGGCCCCCCGCAGCGCGGTTTCGACGCGGTAGGGCACGTGGGAGAGTTCCTCGCCGACCTGCCGGCGCAGTACTTCGAGGGCGGAGATGTTGGTGGGCGCGGGCACCGGCGGCTGCGGTTTGTCGGTCATCGGCTCGCGCGATCGCGAATGCAGTTGCGCGAGAGCCAGAATCGCGCCGAGTCCGTCGGTGAGCGCGTGGTGTGCCTTGGCGAAGTAGGCGGCCTTGCCGTCGGCGAGACCGACGATGAGATAGCCCTCCCAGGGCGGGCGCGCCGGGTCGAGGGCGGTCATCGCGAGTTGTTCGCAGGTCGAGAGCAACTCGCGCATCGAGCCGTCCCCGGCCAGCCGGATCCGCCGGACGTGATAGTGCAGATCGAATTCGGGGTCCACCGACCAGCTCGGGGTGCCGGTCCGCAACGGTGATTCGATCACGCGCTGCCGGAAGCGCGGCGCCATGCGGCTGCCCCAGTCGTGCGCGGCGAGCAGGCGATCCCAGTCGGGTTCGCAGTCGTAGATCTCGAGCATCGAGATCGTGCCCCGCAACCGGCGGTCGGAGTCACCACGCCACATCACGGTGTCGACCGGACTCATATGGGGTTCGGTGCCCCACGACAGGGGCTGATCGTCGCTCATCGGGCCACCTCCACGGTCGCGGCCGACTCGGGGTCGGAGAGGGAATGGTCCGGCCACTCGGCGAGCGTCGTGATGAACATCTGCCGGACCTCCTCGGCGTGCTCGCCGATATCCTCGGCGCGCCACGCCGACGTGTCGACGGGCGGCAGCACCTGCACCTCGACGGTGCCGGGCGCCACGAGTTGCGCACCGCGCCACATCAATTCGCCCACATTACGCAGGACCACCGGCACCACGGGCACGCCGGCCTGCATCGCGATGTGGAACGGTCCCTTCTTGAACGGCGCCACGCGCGGGGTGGGCGATCGGGTGCCCTCGGGAGCGACCACCAACGACATCCCCTCGTCGCGTAGCGCGCGCACCGCGGGCTCGAGCTGGTCGATGGCCTTGCCCGCGTCGGCCCGGTCGATGAACACCAGTCCTGCCGCGTCGAGGATCTGACCGAACACCGGTAGCTGCTGGATCTCACGTTTGGCCACCCCGGTGGCGCGGTGGCGCACCAGGTGGATCAGGACGGGCAGATCCAGCTTGGACTGGTGGTTGAACACGAAGACGCACGGACGGCTCTCGGTGAGGTTCTCCTCGCCGGCCACCACCTCGACCTCCACCCCGGCCAAGGTGAGCCCCACGTCGTTGCCTCCGGCGATACCGGTCTGCATCATCTCCACCGAATGACCCCGGCGCACGAGTCCACCGACGACACCCGCGGCCGCGCCGGTGAGGAAGGACCCGTACATCGCGCTGGTCCGCAGCACCATGCCCAACCTGTTGTGTGTGGGATTGCGCAGGTCAAGGATCGGCCAGCCACGTTCCTGCGCCTCACGGCGCAGGGTCCGCCCCGGCGAGACGGCGGTGGGGTGCCCCACACTCTCCAGGTAGGGGATGTCCTCGTTGCCGTCGCTGTAGGCGAAGGACGCGTCGAGGTCCATGTCGTAGCGGCGTGCCAGCGCCCGCACGGCGGCGGCCTTTCCGGGCCCCCACAGCGGCCGTCCCAGCACCTCACCGGTGACGACGCCGTCGATCACCTCGACGTCGGTGGCCAGCGCGTGGTCGGCGTCGATCTCGCGGGCGATGGGTTCGATCTGAAAGCGGGTGGCCGACGACGCCACCACGATGCGGTGACCCATCTGGCGGTGCGCCTGGAGGATCTGCCACATCTGCGGCCGGATCTTGGCGGCGGTTTCGCGCCGGAACAGATTGTCCCCCATGGCGATGAGCTCGTCGTAGGTCCGGCCGGCGAACGTCGGTTTGGTGGCTTCGAGGACTTCGGCATAGTCCTGTTCGGACTCCACGCCGCGCAGCCCGATCAGCATGAAGTCGGCGACCTCGCCCAGACCGAACTGCATGCTGCGGATCCGTTCACCGAAGATCGCTGTCGCCGAAAAGCCCTCGATCAGCGTGCCGTCGTAATCGAAGAACGCGCCGATCTGCTTGCCGCGCGGTGCCGAACGGATCTCGTCGAGGCGGTCCTGCAACGCGGTCATCACGCGGCCCGCAGGTGTTCGGCCTCGATCGTGGCGATGAGCGCGAGTCGCTCACGCATCTCCTCGACCTCGGCGAGCCAGAGTCTGCGTCCGGCCGCCACGTCGCCTCCGGCCGTGCCACCGGGTCCGCCGGAGTCGACGAGTCCGCGGTTGTCGGCCAGCCGGAACGCGGCATCGTAGAGTTCCTTCGACACCGAATCCTTGCTCCGCACAACACCTTGCATCGCCAGCTGGGTGCCGAGTCCGAGACAGTCGGCGATCAGTTGGTCCTTGTCGACGGCCGCGGCGTCGGTGGCCACGAGGCGGCGCGCCACCACCAGTTGCGCGTCGAAGAACGGCTGCAGCGTCCGTCGTGCGAACAATGCGCCCGACGTGGCGCGGAAGGTCTCGTCGAGCCACGTGGCGGTCGGCGCCACCTCCCGCCATTCCTGCGAGATGATGTCCATCTCGGCGCCGAGGCGGTGCAGGAACTCCTGCTTGGGCGGAAAGAAGAACTCGAACTTGAGGAGGTCGCGGATGCGCAGCGCCTCCTCCTGTGAGGCGGCCAACGATCGGTCGCGATCGGCGTGGGGTTCGCGCTCCACCGCGGCGATCAGCGCGAGTTCGACGATGGAGCGGCCCACGAAGTGGTGCAGCGCACCGTTGCGGTAGTACGCCGCCACGGTGTGACTGTCGGGGGCGATCGACCACACGTCGGCGACACCGCCACCGTAATAGGTGAGTACGCCGGCGTCGGTCAGTTCGCGCAGCGTGGACTGCAGGCCCAGACCGCGACACAGCGCGGGGTCGGGACCGGGTAACCCGCGAGCCTCGACGTAGTGCAGCAGCGGCGCGAGGATGTCCTCGATCTCCGAGGCCGTGTAGGCCCGGTTCCAGGCGCCCAGCAACGCGAATCCGGCCAGTGAGGTCGCCGAGATCGGTGTGGCGGCGTTGATCTCGTCCATCACCTTGAAGGCGATCTTCTCCAGCTTGGCCGGGTCGTCGGCGTTCTCGGCGATGGCCTCACGCAGCGAGAACGGCTCACCGAATCGCACGCGTGCCTCTCCGGAGTACTGGCGCTGCGCCTTCGCGTACTTCAACAGCCACGTCATGTCCTCGGGCTTCTTCACGCCACCGGCGTTCTCGCGGGCGATCGCGGAGATCTCCTGGAGCTGGTCATACACGATCGAGGTCGGTACCACCATCATGTCCGGACCGTCGAGTTGCTCGACGGCGTCCACCACGTAGTTGAGCAGGCCCATCATCGGGGGGCGGAGCTTGCCGGTGCGGCTACGACCACCCTCGATGTACCACTCGAGGTTGAAGCGCTTCTCCACGATGAACGAAAGATACGAGCGCATGGCGAACTTGTAGACCGGATCCTTGCCGAACTTGCGACGAATGAAGATTATGCCCGCGCGACGAGCGACCGGTGCCACCGGCCACAGCGCCAGGTTGTTGCCGCCGAGTACCAGGTTCGGCGGGAAGTCGTGGCCGCGCAGCGCCTCTGCAAGCACCAGCGGATCGACGTACGAGCGGTGCGACGGCAGGAAGATCAGACCGTGGGTCTTGTTGAGGCTGCGCAGCTTTCCGAGCGTGTCGAGGTCGACGGCGATCGTCCAGGTGCGTTGGTAGAGCTGCCGGAACACCGAGGAGAAGATGTCGTCCATCAGCCGGCTCTGGGTGGCGACGAACGTCGACATCTTGTCGATGGTCTCGTGCATCACCGCGGTCACCGGCCGGCCGAGCTCGGCGGCGAGCTTTTCCGCGTTCGCACGGAACCGCGCCGACGAACCGATCTGTTCGGCCACCAGCTTGGGCACCTTGTAGCGGTCCCCGATGAGCTGGCGTTCGGCGCGTTCGGCCGACAACGACGCCTGCAGCCCGATGAACGCAGCGAAGTCCTCACCCTCGGCCGACGACTGTTCGTGACGTTTCTGCAGCTCTTCGACGGTGGCCGCCTCCCCCGCCACCACCCGGACGCGGTCGGGGGCGCGCTTGCGGATCGCCGCCTGACGGAACGCCGGGGGACGTCGCGGATTCGACAGCGCGAGCACATCGGCAACCGACACCCGGCGCTCCCCCTTTCGCACCGGCGGCAGCCACACCACCCTGGCCGGGATCAGCATCGTGTCGTGGTCGATGCGCTGCGGGTCGATCTCGTCGAGGGTCTGCAGACTCGCATCGGGATGGCTCACCGACATCCAGTCGGTCACCGCCTCCCGTTCGCATTCGGTGCGGACCTCGGCAAGCACGATCTCGGCCACAGCTGACTCCTCCCGGGGCTTCACAACCCGCATCGGATCACTAGTACACCCCATTGTGATTCATCGCACACTATCGCCTCCTTGCTCCCCGCCGCACCGCGGGACCCTGCGCAGACCCCTCGCTCCGCCGGGCCCGCATCCGCGACGTTGGAGTAGCCGGGACGTTGGAGTAGCCGGGACACGGGTTCGCCGGCCGGCGCCGGATAACGCGTAATCGACTACGCGCGCCCACCCGTCACCCGCGCCGCAGTCTCAATGGGACACCACAACCGACGCGAACGGCGAGAGACACCGATGGCAGAGCACACGGAGACCGCGACCGGGCACATGGATTCCACGACGGGGCACATCGAGGCCACCCTGGGCCGCCGGGCCAAGGTGATCGAGTGGCTGCGTCGCTACCTGCCATTGGAGATCAGCGGCTGGGTCGGCGAGTTGGGGGCGGCGTGGGTCGCGTACGCGTCCACCGGGTCGCTGGTGGTCGCCGCCGTCGCCGCCACCGTGGGCTCGTCGGTCGGGTACTACCTACCCGCATACGTGAACGCGGTGCGCTGGACGTGGCCCACGCTGGCCGGCCGGACGATGTGGACGCGGGTCGCGCTGGTCAACGTCATCGCCCTGCGCAGCCTGGCCGTCGAATTCGGCATCGGCGAGGTCATCGACAGCGTCGTGGTCCGCCCCGGCCTCTACTACCTCGGTCCGATCCTGCTCCAGAACACCGTGGCCGGATGGGTCGTCGGCGGATTCATCGCCGACGCCGCGTTCTACGTCTGCACGATCTTCAGTTACGAGCGGTTCGGACGCTGGCTGGCACATCCGCTGGCCAAGCGTGGCGAGAGCGCCGAGCAGACCGCTGCGGCGACCGATCCGTCGTCGGCAACCGACCCGCAGGCCGAGGATCTGGTGGCGTGATGACCACCATGTCGTCGCCGGTCCACGACAGCACAGCCGGGTTGTCGGCGGCTCACACACGCATCCTGGACTTCCTGGAAACCGAACGGCCACCCACGCCGTGCCTGGTGGTCGACCTCGACACCGTGCGTCGACGGTTCCGGGCGATGCGTGCCGCGTTCCCCACCGCCACACCCTTCTACGCGGTGAAAGCGAACCCGGCGATCGAGGTGATCGATCTGCTGGTGGCCGAAGGGTCGGCGTTCGACGCGGCCGGCGTCGCGGAGATCGACCGGTGCCTGAGCCGGGGCGCGGCACCGGAGACCATCTCCTACGGCAACCCCATCAAGAAGCCGCGCGACATCGCCCACGCCTACCGCCGAGGCGTCCGGACGTTCGTCTCCGACAGCGCCGAGGACATCCGGTCGATCGCCGACCACGCCCCGGGCAGTGCGGTGCTGGTGCGCATCCGCACCGATCCCGGGCGCTCGGCCATGCCGTTCGGCCGCAAATTCGGGTGCTCCCCGGACCTGGCTGCCGACCTGTTGCGGCTCGCCCACCGCCTCGGTCTCCAGGCGCGAGGAGTCGCATTCCACACCGGATCACAACAACTCGATCCCGACGCCTGGAACGCACCGATCGGTCACGCGGCATCGGCATTCACCCGATTGCGCACCGAGGGAATCGAATTGACGACGCTGAACCTCGGGGGCGGCTTCCCCGCGCACTACCGCGAACAGCCCGCACCGTTGTCGACGTTCGGGCGGTCGATCGGGGCTACCGTGACGGCGCACTTCGGCTCGCACGTGCCGGAGCTGATGATCGAGCCGGGACGGTCGATCGTGGCCGACGCGGGACTCATCCGATCCGAGGTGGTCCTGGTGACCCGTCGCGATCGTGCCGGCGGCCATCGCTGGGTCTACCTCGACATCGGGCGGTACAGCGGACTGGCCGAAACCGAGGGTGAGGCCGTCGCCTACCGGCTGCGGACGGGCGCCGACCACGGCCCGCACGGCCCGGTGGTGATCGCCGGACCCACCTGCGACGGCGACGACGTGATCTACCAGCACACCCCGTATCGACTGCCGTTGGCGCTCGCCGCGGGCGACCACGTCGACCTGCTGTGTACGGGCGCCTACACATCGAGCTATTCGTCGGTCGAGTTCAACGGATTCGCGCCGCTACCCACCTACTGCCTCTGAGAAACGACCTGCCTCTGAGATACGACCTGCCTCTGAGACACGACCTGCCTCTGGGATATGAACGGAGAACACCGATGACCGAGATCGCCTGTCACCCGATCGACCTGTGCCGATTCGCCGGTGAGCACGCTTTGGCAGAGTTGTCGGGCGCACCACCGGGCCTCCTCGACGACGAGCAATTCCTGACGACCAGCCTGCGCGCAGCCCTGATCCACGCCGACACCACCGTGCTTCACGTTGTGTCCCAACGCTTCACGCCGCAAGGGGTCACGGTACTCGCGCTCCTGTCCGAATCGCACGCGTCGATACACACCTATCCCGAGTACGGCGCGGTGTTCGTCGACGTGTTCACCTGCGGGACCCGCGCGAAGCCGACGGCGGCGATCGACCACCTCGCCACCGCGCTGCGGGCCCGCGCGGTCCGCCGGGACGTGATCCGCCGCGGAGAGACCGACGCGCCCGGACCGGAGCGGGCGGTGATCGCATGAACGGCCGCTCGGTACCGGAGCCCGTGGCCCCGGGCATGACCCGGCACTGGGCCATCGGCGACGTGCTGGTGGACACCCGGACGGCATACCAGCACCTGCTGATCGCCCGGACCGCCCAGGGGATCTCGTTGTTCTGTGACGACGACCGGCAGAGCACGGAGTTCAGCCAGCTGACCTATCACGAGGCACTGATGGTGCCGGCATTTCTGCTGGCCGACCGTGTGGACCGGGTGCTCATCGTCGGGTCCAGCGAGGGTGTGGCCTCCCAGATGGCGGTCGAGGCCGGCGCCACAGTCGTCGACCACGTCGACATCGACGAGCAGGCCGTACGTCTGTGCGCGCAGTACCTGCCCTACGGGTACTCGCCCGGGGAACTCGCCGCCGCGGAAACCGGCGACGGCCCGATCCGCATGCATTTCGTCGACGGCTTCTCGCACATCGCCACCACCGCCGAACGCTACGACGTGGTGGTGGTCGATCTACCCGACGAACGCGACGAGGCCGCGCAACACAACCGTCTGTACGAGACGGAGTTCCTGCGCCTGTGCCGGGCGCTGCTGCGCCCCGGTGGCGTATTCGTCTCCCAGGCCGGATGTCAGACGCTGTGGCGCAACACCACCCTGATCCGGATGTGGCAGCGCTTCCACACGGTGTTCGACTCGGTGACCTACGACGGCTCCGACGAGCACGAGTGGGCCTACCTCTTCGGTCGCGTCGATCCGGTGGACGATCCGGCGGCGCTGATGTGCGCCAGGCTCGCAGCATGCGGCTACCGCCCGCGCACCATCGATGCACTCGCACTGATGGGCAACGGTGTTGCGCCGATCAGTGTGCGCCGCGCCCCGTTGGCGGTCGAGGCCTGAACTCCCAACTCCCCTTGCGCAGCGCGCTGACCGGCCGCGATAGGATTCAAGGGTGAGCGCAACAGCCCCCGCGCCGGAGTTCCGCTATGCCGAATTGCTGCCCTCCGGCGCCGACGAGACCCCCTACCGACTGATCACCACCGAGGGGGTGTCGACGTTCGAGGTCGACGGCCACCGCTTCCTCCGGGTGGCCCCCGAGGCGCTGCAGCGGCTGACCGCCGAGGCCATGCACGACATCGCCCACTACCTGCGCCCGGCGCATCTCGCGCAGCTCCGCAAGATCATCGACGATCCCGAGTCGTCGGGCAACGATCGTTTCGTGGCGCTCGACCTGCTCAAGAACGTCAACATCTCGGCGGGTGGCGTGCTGCCGATGTGCCAGGACACCGGCACCGCGATCGTGATGGGCAAGAAGTCCGAGGGCGTCCTGACCGGCGTCGACGACGGCGAATGGATTTCCCGGGGGGTGTACGACGCCTACACGAAACTCAACCTCCGGTACTCGCAGCTGGCCCCGCTGACCACCTACGACGAACGCAACACCGGTACCAATCTGCCTGCGCAGGTGGAGATCTACGCCACCGAGCAGGGCCCCAAGGGGCCCGAGTACAAGTTCCTGTTCATGGCCAAGGGCGGTGGGTCGGCGAACAAGTCGTTCCTGTTCCAGGAGACCAAGGCCATCCTGAACCCCGACCGTCTGCTCACCTTCCTCGACGAGAAGATCCGGTCGCTGGGCACCGCCGCGTGTCCGCCCTATCACCTGGCGGTGGTGATCGGCGGCACGTCGGCCGAGTTCGCGCTCAAGACGGCGAAATACGCGTCGGCGCACTACCTGGACACGCTGCCGACGGAGGGATCGATGTCCGCGCACGGTTTCCGCGACCTCGAACTCGAACAGAAGGTGTTCGAGCTCACCCAGTCCTTCGGGATCGGAGCGCAGTTCGGCGGCAAGTACTTCTGCCACGACGTGCGGGTGGTGCGCCTGCCGCGTCACGGCGCGTCGTGCCCGGTGGCGATCGCGGTGTCGTGCTCGGCCGACCGCCAGGCCCTGGCCAAGATCACCGCCGACGGGGTGTTCCTCGAACAGCTCGAAACCGATCCCGCGCACTACATGCCCGACGCGGGGGTCTCCGAGCACATCGAGGGTGGCGCGGTGGTCGAGATCGACCTGAACCGGCCGATGCCCGAGATCCTCGCCGAACTGTCGAAACACCCGGTCAAGACGCGGCTCTCGTTGACCGGCCCGCTGGTGGTGGCCCGCGACATCGCGCACGCGAAGATCAAGGAGCGGCTCGACGCGGGCGAACCCATGCCCGACTATCTGCGCGACCATCCCGTCTACTACGCCGGTCCGGCCAAGACGCCCGAGGGCATGGCGTCGGGTTCGTTCGGTCCCACCACGGCCGGGCGCATGGACTCCTACGTCGACCAGTTCCAGGCCGCCGGCGGGTCGATGGTGATGCTGGCCAAGGGAAATCGCTCGACGAAGGTCACCGACGCCTGTCACCGTCACGGCGGCTTCTACCTCGGTTCCATCGGCGGGCCGGCCGCCCGCCTCGCGCTCGACTGCATCAAGAGCCAGGAGGTCATCGAGTACCCCGAACTCGGCATGGAGGCGGTGTGGAAGATCGAGGTCGAGGACTTCCCGGCGTTCATCGTCGTCGACGACAAGGGCAACGACTTCTTCACCGACCCCGGCGGCGCCGTGACCGTCCCGCTCGGTGTCCGCGTCCGGTCCTGACCGCAGGGCTTGTGCCGTATTTCCGAGTCGCCTGGTGACTCGGATCTACGGCACTGGCGGGCACGAGGGACACCGGGAGGGCGATCCGGTCCACCCATGCGATCGGAGTACCTGCCCGACCTGGTGTGCGGTCGCACATGCACGGCCGAACACCTGTCCCCAGCCCAGTCGCAGCGTCTGGCGCGCGGCACCGACCGCGGCGTCGAGGTCGCGCTGCAGATCACGGTCGCGCTCTCGGGGTCCGTCGTGCCCCGCGCGTCCGTCGAGTTCGACGACCACTCCCCATTCCGGATAGTCGACGTCTCGAAAACCGCGGCGGCCGACGGTGGTCGGCGCCTGTCGTCGGGGCGACGGAAGTCCATGTGCGCGTTCGATTCTGCGGAGGTACGCGTGCTCGAGCACCGAACACGTCCCGTCCCGAACGTCGTGGAGGACGTTCACGATCAGTTCGCGACGGCGCATGCGTGGTCGACGCCGCGTTGCCTCGATCAGCCTGGTGGCCGTCGTCGTCCGCGCGTTGACGGCCTCGGTCAGATGGCCGACGACGTCGAGTTCGGATGACGCGGCGTCGGCGAGGTCGAGCACTGCTTCCTCGACGCGTACGCGGGGCGGGTCGGTGTGCCACAACACCCTGTCGTCGAGCCGGGACGCGTAGTGGACCACGACCCCCGGTCGTCGCGTGATCCGGCGCGACCGGTCGACCACGATGTGAATGACGCCCGCGGATCGTTCGTCCAGGGTCGCCGGCGCGGATCCGTGTGCCGGCGCAGACCCGGGAATCAGGGCCGACGAGTGACTCAGGGCCGCGGGGTATGCGTCGAGTACTGCAGCCCAGGCGCGCTGCCGCCACGTCAACGGCCCTGTGTGGTTGACGTAGACCCCGGGGTAGACGGTGGCCCATTCGCGTCGGCGCACCATGCGCCGGATGTCTGCCGCCGAGAAGCCTCCCGCCATCGCCTGGCCACGGGTGATCACACCATGCTGCGTGCGCAGCAGATCGTCGACATGTGACAGTGCGGTCCGCAGGGGCGAGGTCATGCCCGACAGTGTCGCCCGCTTTCCTTCCGTGATCGGCCCGCCGACAAGGTTGTGGACAACTTCGTCGTCCGCGAGTGCTTGTGCCGTATCTTCGTGCCGCCTGGTGACTCGGAAGTACGGCAGATCGCCGGCCGAGTAGCGTTGCGTGAGGACACCCTGACTTCATCGATGAGCCGGAGGATTGGCACGCCATGACCGAACAGCAGTACCGCATCGAGCACGACACGATGGGCGAGGTCAAGGTTCCCGTCGACGCGCTGTGGCGCGCACAGACCCAGCGCGCGGTCGAGAACTTCCCGATCAGCCACCGTCCCCTCGAACGCACCCAGATCCGCGCCATGGGACTGCTCAAGGCGGCATGCGCACGGGTCAACGAAGACCTCGGCCTGCTCGACCCGGCCAAGGCCGACGCGATCGTCGCCGCGGCCACCGAGATCGCCGACGGGCGCCACGACGACCAGTTCCCCATCGACGTGTTCCAGACCGGCTCGGGCACCAGCTCCAACATGAACACCAACGAGGTGATCGCGTCGATCGCCGCGGCCAACGGCGTCACCGTGCATCCCAACGACGACGTCAACATGTCGCAGTCGTCCAATGACACGTTCCCCACCGCCACCCACGTCGCGGCCACCGAGGCCGTGGTCACCGATCTGATCCCCGCGCTCGACCATCTCCGGCTCGCACTGCTCGCCAAGGCCGAGGAGTGGCGCGACGTGGTCAAGAGCGGCCGCACCCACCTGATGGACGCCGTGCCGGTGACCCTCGGGCAGGAGTTCAGCGGGTACACCCGTCAGGTGGAGGCCGGCATCGAGCGGTTGTTCGCCGCGCTCCCGCGCGTCGGCGAGGTCCCGATCGGCGGCACCGCGGTGGGTACCGGACTCAACGCCCCCGACCACTTCGGCAGCAAGGTGGTCGCCGAGCTCGTCAGGCTGACCGATGTGGACGCGATCACGTTGGCCACCAACAACTTCGAGGCCCAGGCCGCCCGCGACGGCCTGGTGGAACTGTCCGGAGTGCTCAAGACCATCGCCGTCTCGCTGACCAAGATCGCCAACGACGTCCGCTGGATGGGTTCGGGACCGCTCACCGGCCTCGCCGAGATCCACCTGCCCGACCTGCAGCCGGGCAGTTCGATCATGCCCGGCAAGGTCAATCCCGTTCTGCCCGAAGCCGTCACACAGGTGGCCGCACAGGTCATCGGCAACGACGCGGCGGTCACCTGGGGCGGGGGCAACGGCGCGTTCGAGCTGAACGTGTACATCCCGATGATGGCGCGCAACGTGCTCGAATCGCTCAAGCTGCTCGCCAACGTGTCGCGACTGTTCGCCGACCGCTGTATCTCCGGGCTGCAAGCGAACACCGAACGGTTGCGCACCCTCGCGGAGAGTTCACCGTCGATCGTCACACCCCTCAACAGCGCCATCGGCTACGAGGAGGCGGCCGCCGTCGCGAAGCAGGCCCTCAAGGAACACAAGACGATTCGGCAGACCGTCCTCGACCGTGGGCTGGTGCCGGACAAGCTGAGCGAGGCGGAACTCGATTCCCGGCTCGACGTGCTCAAGATGGCCAACCTCGACCACAAGCGCTGAGCCGTTTAACCACTGTGCCGTATTTCGGTGTCACCTGGTGACACCGAAATACGGCACAGACTCATGAGCGGTCGCTATTTGGTTCCGAGCAGCCCCGGCAGCAGGTTGACCAGCTGGGTGAGCAGATCGGTCAGCGCTCCGCCCCCGAGGATGTCCGACACTCCCGGGACCGACGGCGCCGGCGAGGCACCCCCGGGCGGAGGGGTGGTGGTCGGCGGTGTGGTGGTCGGCGGCGTGGTGGTCGAGGGCCCGCTGCCGGTCGGGGCCGACGCGTTGACGCCGATGGTGATCTTCGGGTGCTTGGCCGGATCGAGCCACGTCAGCACCTTGCGCATGTCTTCCCGGTCGATCGCCACACAGCCCTGGGTGGGCTCGTTGTTGGTCACGTGCAAGAACATCGCCGACGCCTTGCCCGGCACCCGCTGCGGGTTGTGTGCGATGTTGACCGCGTAGTCGTACACCGGACCCGAGTCGTACAGGTTCTCGCTGTCGCCGCCGGGGCTCTTCGCCTGTCGCACATGGGTGTTGTAGGTCGGGGACTTCATGTTCGAGTCCCACCAGTCCTCCCGGGTCGCCTGGAAGTACGGCATCTTGGTGCCCGGATTGGCCTGTCGCCCGAACGCCTGGTCGAGAGCGAAGGTGCCCTCCGGGGTGCGGGGCACGTTGTCCTTGGGTTCGCCCATCCCCTGCGCACCCAGGAATGCCTTGGTCGGCCCGATCACCGGCTTCCACGTGTTGTCGGTGCCGCGCTCGAACGCAGTGAGCGTCGCGGTGGTGTCGGAGGCCTTGGGAGCGGTGACCACGATCAGCTGACTGCTGTCGCCCGCGGTGCCCCCCGGCTCCGACGACCCGGTGCCGGCCAGCTTGTTCAGGATCTCGTCGAGCTGCGGAATGCCGGTCTGCGGCACACCCGACACGCTCGGCGTGACCGGTGTGGTGGGTGTGGTGGTCGTTCCCGGCGCGGCGAGCGCCTGGCCGGTACCCGCCGCGATCGCAGCCATCACCGCGAGCACCACTAGTACCAACAGTCTCATTCGCCTCATCAGTAACTTCTGCACCACACCAGTGTGACAAAAGGCAAGAGTGCGTAAGTCTCGGCATGGTCACGGTGCGGTACTGATCCCATGACGTGCCCATTGAACTTGAACTCAGTCTCAACTAATCTCTCTGCAGCACGTGATGTACAGCACAACCGTCGGCGGGTGTGATGTCCGGCAACAGCGCGAAGGGAACTCAGTGAGCATCGTCAACACAGTCACAGGTCCGGTCGACTCGGCAGCCCTGGGCAACGTCCTGGTCCACGAACACGTTTTCGTCCTCGGCGAGGAGTACCGGGAGAACTACCAATACGACTGGGACGAGGATCAGAAGATCGCCGAAGCGGTGCGCGACCTGACCGAACTCAAGTCGCTGGGCATCGACACCATCCTCGATCCGACGGTCCTCGGCCTGGGCCGTTACATCCCCCGTATCCAGCGCATCGCCGAGCAGATCGACCTGAACCTGATCGTCGCCACCGGCCTCTACACCTACAACGACATTCCCTTCCAGTTCCACTACACCGGTCCGGGACTGCTCTTCGACGTCGACGAGCCGCTCGTCACCTACTTCGTGCGCGACCTCACCAAGGGCATCGCCGACACCGGCGTGCAGGCGGCGTTCCTCAAGTGCGCCATCGAAGAACCGGGCCTCACCCCCGGCGTGGAGCGCGTGATGCGCGCCGTCGGACAGGCGCATGTGCAGACCGGGGCACCGATCACGGTGCACACCAACCCGCACACCGGATCGGGTCTCGTCGCCCAGCGGGTGCTCGACGAGGAGGGCGTGGACCTCTCCAAGGTCGTCATCGGGCACTCGGGTGACTCGACCGACCTCGACTATCTGATGAAGATCGCCGACGCCGGGTCGATCCTGGGCATGGACCGCTTCGGCCTCGACGTACTGCTGCCCTTCGAGGACCGCATCAACACCGTCGTCGAACTCGCCAAGAGGGGCTACGCCGACCGGATGGCACTGGCCCACGACGCCTCCTGCTTCATCGACTGGTTCGATCCCGAGGCCAAGAAGCAGGCCGTCCCGAAGTGGAACTACCGCCACATCAGCGAGGACGTGCTGCCCGCGCTGCGCGAACGCGGCGTCAGCGACGCCGACATCACCACCATGCTCGTCGACGTCCCCCGCCGCTACTTCGAATGACAGCGGTACGTCGAATCACAGGGCCACGTTGAATCACAGGGCCACGTCGAATCACAGGGCGCGCCCCGATCACCCCGACCGAGAAGGACATCGAGCCATGAGCAGTGTTGTCGCAGACCTGTGGCGCATCGCCGCACACACGCCGGAGCGGATCGCCATTCGCGACGGCGCCGACGTACTCGACTACGGCCAGTTGCGCACGCACATCGCGCGGGCCGCAGCCCGCTACCGCGATCCCGACCACCAGGGCCACAGCGTGCAACCGGGTGATCGCGTCCTGCTGATCGCACCGTCGGTACCCGATTTCGCGATCACCTACTATGCGCTGCACACGGTCGGCGCCACCGTGGTCACCATGAACGTGATGTCCACCCCGTCCGAGATCCGTTATGTGGTCGACGATTCGGAGGCGTCGCTGATCGTCGCGTGGCACGGGTGCGCGGAGCATGCGCGCACCGTGGCCGAGGAGAAAGGACTCGGCTTCGTCGAGGTGACGCCCGCCGACCGCGACCTTCGAAACGAGCCCGTCGCGGAGTACGTCGAACGTTCCGACGATGACGACGCGGTGTTGCTCTACACCTCGGGAACCACCGGCCGGCCGAAGGGCGCCGAACTCACCGTCGCGAACATCAACGCGGTGCCCATCACCTTCCGCCAGTCCCTGCAGATGACCGCCGACGACCGGTGGGCCACCGCGTTGCCGCTGTTCCACGTGTTCGGTCAGGCGGTGGTGATGCACACCGCGCTGTCGAGCGGATGCAGCCTGTCGCTGCTCTCCCCGTTCTCCCCCACCGTGTTCATGGATCGTCTGCGCGACGAGCACATCACGATCGCCTGCGGTGTGCCGACCATGTGGAACGCCATGTTGCTCGCCGGAGAGGGTTACGCGCCAAGCGATTTCGTCGATCTCCGGCTCGCCTGTTCGGGCGGTGCCTCGATGCCCGGCGAGGTGATCCGCGCCTTCGCCGACAAGTTCGGGTGCGCGATCCTCGAGGGATACGGACTCACCGAGACCGCGGGCACCGCCACCTTCCGGGACCTCGCGAGTCCACCGAAGGTGGGCACCGTGGGTCCCGCCCTGCCCGGCTTCACCATCGAGGTGCGCGATCACGACGGACATGTCGTGCCGGCCGACACCGTCGGCGAGATCTTCATCTCCGGTCCCACCGTGATGAAGGGTTACTGGCACCGCCCCGACGCCACCGCGGCCGAACTGCACGACGGCTGGCTCAAGACCGGGGATCTGGGTTCGATGGACTCCGACGGTGATGTCCGGATCGTCGACCGCGCAAAGGATCTCATCATCCGCGGTGGATACAACGTGTACCCCCGCGAGGTGGAGGAGGTGCTCTACGAGCATCCCGACATCGTGGAGGTGGCCGTCGTGGGCATCCCCGACGACCACTACGGCGAGGAGATCGCCGCCGTGATCACGCCACGACCGGGAAGCCACCTCGACGTCGACGAATTGCGCAGCTGGGCAAAGGAACACCTCAGCGCCTACAAGGTGCCGCGCGTGTTCCAGTTCGTCGAAGCGCTACCGAAGGGCGCCACCGGCAAGATCCTCAAACGGGCCATCGACCGGGAAGGGCTCACGGCCACTGCGTGAACCCACTCACCGCGCCGGGTGCACCTCATTCGGCACGGTCTGCCGGGTAGACCGCGATCTCGATGAGGTTTCCGTCTGGATCGAGGCAATAGTGCGAGACGATGGAACCGAGCGCACCCGTTCGTGTCACCGGCCCCTCGGTGATCTCGACACCGCAACGCTGCAGGTGATCACCGACCTCCGTCGCCGTCGCCGACGCGATGACGAAACACAGATCCTCCGACCCGGAGGCCACCACCCGCGCGCTCACCCATCCCGGATCGTCACCCTCGCGGGCAGCCGGTCGCAGGTTGATCTTCTGCTCCCCGAAACGTAGGGCTGTCCGCATCTCGGCACCGAATCGTTCCACGCGCATCCCCAGAACCCTTTGGTACCAGCGGGCAGTGACGTCGATGTCACGGCAGTTCAGCACCAGGTGATCGAGGCGCGCCACACTCAGGGACATGAACGCGATGCTACGCCCGACGCGTCGGCCCGAGCCCGAGTGCGTTGACCCACAGACGAGTTGCGGTGAACACCATCGCGTCGATATCGACGTCGTCGTCCGGATCGGCGTCGGGGTCGCCGACCACGAATGCCTGGAATGCCATGCGCGACACCATGCCCGAGAGCGCTCCCGCGGCGGCAATGGGGTCGAGTTCGGGGTCGGCGAGACCGCGGTCCTGCAACTCCTGGATGTGGCGAGCGTTGCGTTCGACGAACACCATGCTGCGTCGGCGCCGTTTCTCGCGGAACTCCGGCATCGTCGACGACACCTGATCGAGCACCAGCCGAAGGCCGGCGTTTCGCCGATAGGCCTCGAAATAGGCACGATTGGCGGCGGCGAGGACGGCCGTCGGGTCGTCGTCGGAATCGGATTCGACGTGCGGCAGGCCCGGATGGAGCATGTCCTGATGGGCCTGGGCGAGCACCGCGTCGAGGATCTCCTCCTTGCTGTCGAAGTAGGTGTAGAACGATCCCGTCGAACAGTTCGCCTCGGCGGTGATGTCGGTGAGCCGGGAATCGGCGAAGCCGTCGCGTTCGAAGATGCGACGGGCCGCGTCGACCAGCGCGGTGCGGGTCCGCTCACCGCGGGCCGTGAGCGGCTTGCGGTCGACGGCATCGGGTACCAGTGCCGGGACCGCGAGTGCGCTGTCGGGCAGCGGCTGCGTGCTCACACCAATCCCGCCGAGTCGGCCACCGCTGTGGCCTTGGCGACGAACCGATCCACCACCGCGTCGGTCGGCACACCGCTCGCCGCCCGGTTGGTGGCGTCGTCGCGCACCCGGCGCAGCACGCCTTCGGCGATGATCGCCACCTTCCAGAGTCCCAGCGCGTGCCAGTATTTGAGCGCTTGCGGGTCGCGTCCGGTGATCCGCAGATAGTCGTCGCGCACGTCGGCGGGGGTGGGAAAACCGGGCATGGTCTCCACCGAGAAGCGGCCGGGGATCTCCTCCCCGGGTTCGGGCCAGTACGCCAGGGTGCTGCCGATGTCGGCCAGCGGATCGCCGAGTGTCGACAGTTCCCAGTCCAGCGCCGCGCGCACCTCCCCGCTCGCCGGATCCACCATCACGTTCCGGATGTGGAAATCGCCGTGCACCAGCGACATCTCGCGCTGCTCGGGGATATTGTCGGCGAGGCGGCGGGTCAGCGCGTCGAGTTCGGGGATCTCCCGGGTCTTCGACTGTTCCCACTGCGCACTCCACCGTTTGAGCTGTCGCTGCGCGTACGGCTTGTGACTGGCCAGATCGATCAGACCGGTCGCCTCGAGGTCGACGGCATGAATGTGCGCGAGCGTCTGCATCATCGACGTGCCCACCGCGCGCCGCACGTCCATCGGCATGGCCTCGGCGGTCTCCCGCTTGTCCAGGGCCACCCCGTCGACGAACTCCATCACCACCAGCGGGACCGGCGCCACCGACTCGTCGGTGCACACGCCGAACACCGTGGGCACCGGAACGTCGGTGGGCGCCAGCGCCGACAGGATCCGCGCCTCCCGCACCACGTCGTGGGCCGAGGCGAGCCGATGGCCGACGGGTGGTCGACGCAGCACGTACCGGTGGCCCGACGCATCGCGCAGCAGATACGTCAGATTCGACTGTCCGGCACCGACGCGGACGCACTCGAACTCGTCGTCGATGTCGATTTCGTTGGTGCGCAACCACTCACGAAGTGCTGTGGTGTCCACTTCGGGAATCGAGGTGCCCTGTGTCGTCGTGCTCACCACCGAGACACCAGCGCCTGGTCGGACACGCCTGCCACGGTCTCCGGGGCGGGCTTACCGTGCCGGTAGGGTCGCAGTTCGCGTCGGGCGATGGCCCGCTTGTGCACCTCGTCGGGGCCGTCGGCCAGTCGCAGGGTGCGGATGTGGGCGTAGGCCATGGCCAACGGGACGTCGTCGGTGACGCCGGCTCCGCCGTAGACCTGGATGGCGCGGTCGATGATCTTGAGCGCCACATTGGGGGCGGCGACCTTGATGGCGGCGATCTCGGTGGCCGCCTCCTTGTTGCCGACGGTGTCCATCATGTACGCCGCCTTCAGCGTGAGCAGGCGCACCATCTCGATGTCGATGCGCGACTCGGCGATCCAATCCTGGATGTTGGCGCGGTTGGACAGCGGCTCACCGTAGGTGACGCGGTCGACGGCACGCTCACACAAGAGTTGCAGCGCCCGCTCGGCCATGCCGATCGTGCGCATGCAGTGGTGGATTCGGCCCGGCCCGAGGCGGGCCTGCGCGATGGCGAAGCCCTCGCCCTCTCCCTTGAGCACGTCCTTCGCCGGCACGCGCACGTTCTCGAAGACCAGCTCGCCGTGGCTTTCCCGGTCGGTGTAGCCGAACACCGGCAGGTTGCGCACGATGGTGACGCCGGGGGCATCGGTGGGCACCACCATCATCGACTGCTGGCGGTGGGTGGGTGCGGTGGGATCGGTCTTGCCCATCACGATGAGGACCTTGCAGTCCGGACGAACAGCGTTGGAGGCGAACCACTTACGGCCGTTGAGGACGTACTCGTCACCGTCGCGGACCATCGACATCTCGATGTTGGTGGCATCGGAGCTGGCGACGGCCGGTTCGGTCATCGCGAATGCCGACGAGATCTCCCCGTCGAGCAGCGGCTTGAGGTAGCGCTCCTTGTGCTCGTCGGAGCCGAAGAGGGTGAGCACCTCCATGTTTCCGGTGTCGGGGGCGTTGCAGTTGAACACCTCCGACGCCCAGACCACGCGCCCCATGATCTCGGCGAGCGGCGCGTACTCGAGGTTCGTCAGGCCAGGTCCCCACTCCTTGTGCGGATGGAACAAGTTCCACAGCCCGTCGGCCTTGGCCTTCTGCTTGAGTTCGAGCAGGATGGGCGGATTGCCGTGCGGGTTGTCGAGTTCGCGTTCCTGCTGGGCGAACAGCGCCTCGTTGGGATAGATGTACTCGTCCATGAAGGCCAGCAGGCGTTGCCGGTATTCTTCGGCGCGCGGCGACATCTCGAACAGACTCATCGGATCTCCTTGCGGTGGTGGGTTTTCCAAGACTGTGGTGTTTCCAAGACTGTGGTGGGGTTTCTAGGATTGTGGGCCGACGGCGAGCAGCGACTGCTGGTAGCGGCGCATGCCGCGCAGCCAGCGGTCGTAGTCGGCGCCCTTGTGCCGGTACATGTCGAGTACCTCGGGGTGCGGCAGGATCAGGAAGTGTTCGTCGTGCATCGCCGCGAGCACCACCTCGGCCACCTCGTCGGCGTCGAGGACGCGTCCGGAGGTCTCCACGGCCCGTTGCATCAGCACCTCCCCCGGATCGTCGGAGCCGCCCTCGGGGCGAAGGAGTTTGGTGTCCACACCCATCGGGCACAGGCAGCTCACCCGCACTCCGGCATCGCCGTAGGTGACGTTGAGCCATTCGGCGAATCCGACGGCCGCATGCTTGGTGGTGGCGTAGACGGCCGAACCGATCTGGGTGAGCAGGCCCGCGGCCGATGCGGTGGAGATGAAGTAGCCGCCGCCCCGTCCCACCCATTCCGGGACCAGGCGACGCGCGGCACGGACGTGGCCCAACAGATTGACGTTGAGGGCGAGATCCCAGTCGGCGTCCGACGCCTCGAGACCCGCACGTCCTCCGATGCCGGCGTTGGCCACGTAGATGTCGACGGGCCCGAATCGCGACTCGGCAAGCGCGATCGCGGCATCGATGTGCTCGGCCGACCCGGCGTCGCCCGCGAGCGCCGCGACCCGTTGCCCTGCCGGATCAATGGCGGTGGCGGTCGCCGACACCGCCTGCTCGTCGAGGTCGGTGGCCACCACCCGGACACCGTTCGCGACGAAAGCTCGGGTGAGTGCCCCGCCGATGCCGCCGCCCGCACCGGTCACGATGGCCACGGTGCCGTCGATATTCATACGAGAAACGTACTTGAATCCGGTTTCAGGTTCAAGCGTTCACGTCACCCCCCGAGGGCGGACCGATGAAGTTCTCGACCCAGGCTTCTGCCTCAGCCGAGCATCTTGGCCATCGAGTTCGAGTCCTCACCGCTGCGGCGCAGGACCAGCGCACTCAACGCCAGCACCACCAGCGTCAGCAGCAGCATCAGCGTCGACATCGCCGCCACCTCGGGTTTCAGCGCCACCCGCACGCTGGAGAAGATGTACACCGGCCAGGGCGTGTACCCGGGCTGCTGCACGAACGTCGAGATGACGACGTCGTCGAGGCTGAACGTGAAGGCCAGCATCATGCCGGCGAAGATGCCCGGCATCGCGGCCGGCAGGATCACGTGTCGCAGGCGGGAGAGCGGCGAGGCGTACAGATCCGCCGCGGCCTCCTCCAATGCCGGGTCGAGCGCGGCGACGCGGGCGCGGACGATGAAGGTCACCACCACCATCGACACCACCGCGTGCGAGATCACCAGGCGCACCAGGCCGTTGTTGAACGGAGAAAGCCCGGCGTCGACGCCGAGGGTCACATACCAGGGCAGAAACGCCACGGCGTCGGCGATGTCGGGTGTCACCAGGGTGACGGTGAGCAGGGCGAGCAGGCCGATCGACCACCAGCGCGGCCGGCGCGAGATGCCGATACCGATCCCCGCGAGCGATCCGAGGATGGTGGCCAGCAACGCCGAGAGGATGCCCACCTCGAGTGACACCACCACCGTGCGGACGATGGTGTCGTTGGTGACGGCGTCGGAGTAGGCGCTGAACCCGAAACCCTCGAACGAGGCGAGTACCCGGCCGGTGTTGAAGGAGTAGGCGACGATCACCAGGATCGGCAGGAACAAGAACAGGTAGACGATCACCGCCCACACCTTGATCGCGATCGTGTACCAGTCGCGAGTGGTGCGCAGGGGCTTCATCGTCAGCGGCGGCAACGGTCCCGGTGAGTCGGCGCCGGTCTCGGGTGCGGGCACGTTGAACACCCGGGTGTCGAGCAGATGGGCCACCACCCTGATGACGAGCCCGACCAGGATCACGCAGAGCAGCACCATCACCATCAGCGACACGGTCATCGCCGACCCGAGCGCCCAGTTCTGCGCGGTCTCGAACTGGGCGGCGATCATCTGGCCGGCCATGGTGCCCTTGGCGCCGCCGAGGACGGCCGGGGTCACGTAGTCGCCCATCAGCGGGATGAACACCAGCAGGCAGCCGGACACGATGCCCGGGGAGGCCAGGGGCAGCGTGATCCGGAAGAACGTGGTCCAGCGATTGGCGCCGAGGTCGCGGCTGGCCTCACGCAGCGACAGTTCGGCGCGGTCCATCGCCACGAACAGCGGGAAGATCATCAGTGGCAGGTAGTTGTACACGACGCCGATCTGGACCGCGGTGCGCGTGTAGAGGACGCCGAGTTCCCCGAGCCCCATGCTCTGCATCAACCCCGACAGCCATCCCGAGGGGGCCAGCGTGATCTGCCAGCCGATGGTGCGCACCAGGAAGTTGGTGAAGAACGGAATGATGATGAGCGCCAGATAGATCGGACGACGGCGGGCGGCGGACTTCACCGCCAGCCAGTAGGCGAAGGGGATGCCGATCAGCAGCGCGAGCACCACACCGGTCACCGCGATGCCGAGTGTGTTCCAGAACGTCGACCGGTAATCGGCACCGAACGCCTCGCTGTAGCGTCCGAAGGAGAGTTGGTCGGTGGCATACGTGGTGAACTGGTCGGGCTTGTAGCCGAAGCTGTACCAGATCACCAGCGCCAGCGGGATGACGAAGAAGAAGAGCAGGTAGGCCCAGGCCGGGAACGTGAGACCCCCGACACCGAAGAGACGTTGCCGCAGTGGCGGTTTGGGGGTCTCGATCGGATCCGGATCGGGTGCGGCGTGTTTCGGGGTTCCGGCCGGCGGGTCCATGGTGACGGTCATCGGGCACTCCTCGCCTGCATCTGATTGAGGATCTCGGTGCGTTCCTGGGTGGCGGAGTCGACGTTGGCCGACACCAGACGATCGACGATCTCGTCCGACGGGAACAACAGTTCCGGGAACGGCAGATCGGCGGCCTTGCCCTTCTCCGCCATCCCCTTCACTCCCGTCTGATACCCGATGTACTCCATCTCCCGGAAGCTCACCTCGGGGTCGAGCATGTAATTGATGAACTCGTGTGCGGCACGCGGATGCTGGGTGCCGTGCACGATCGCGAAGTTGTCCACGAACAGGTTCGCCGTGGGTAGTGGGTAGACGAAACCCCACCGGTCCGGATCGTTCTCGTTCATCAGTGTGAGGCGGGCGTCGCCGTTCCACGCCTGCAGTAGGCTGTAGGCTCCGCCGGAGACCACCGACGTGATCGACGAGTTGTAGCCCTGGACCGTCGGAGCGAGCTGGTTGAGCAGAATGGTGCGGGCGGCGTCGAGATCCTTCGGGTCGGTGGTGTTCGGGTTGATGTTCAACGCGCCCATCGCGATCGAGACCACCTCCCACGGGTCCTCCACCACGCTCACCTTGCCGCGGGCCGGTCCGGTCGCGAGGTCGATGAAATCCTTCCACGACGTCGGCGTGCGGTCGGTGAGCGACTTGAGGTACATGAATCCCGTTGTGCCCCAGTCCTTACACGCCGCGTGCCGTGACATCGGATTCCACGGCGGGTTGAAGAACCGCTCCTCGAGATTGACCAGGTTGGGGATCAGCGCGTGGTCGAGTTCGTCGAGCAGGCCGTGCTGCACCATCTGCGGGATGTACACGCCGGTGGGCACCACCACGTCGTATCCGGAGGTGCCGCGGGCGGCGGCGAGTTTGGCGATCATCTCCTCGTTGGAGCCGAATGAGTCGACCTGCAGGCGCACCCCGAACTTGTTGCGGTATCCGTCGAGGTCGCCGGGGTCCTCGTAGTCACCCCAGCTGTAGTAGTTGAGCTGGCTCTCGACGCTGTCGCCGAGCGGGGCCGACGGTGCGATCGTCTTGGACCCGCCGCATGCCGAGACGGCCACTCCCGCTGCGGCCACACCGATCCCGGCGAGAAAGCTGCGTCGGGTGATGCGCGCCACGGATGCCCGCGGCACCAGCGCGTTCACCGTCACGGCGCTCGCGCCGTGGTTGCCGCCGCCGTGGTTGTCTCGTCGGCTCATTTCGCGTACACCCGGGTGTCGGCCTTGGCGAAGGTGCAGGTGACGTGCTGCCCCTCCTCCAGTGGCGGGAAGTTGCGGGTGGCCCCGCGCACCAGCACCTCGGTGCCGGCGTCGGTGGTCACCACCACCTGGGTGAAGTCGCCGAGGAACGAGACCCCTTCGGCCACACCGGACACCACGTTGTCGCCCGAGTCGACGGCGGTGTCGTCGTCCACGAACCAGATGGCCTCGGGTCGCACCGCCACCACGAGCTCGCCGGTGACGTCGTCGATGTCACCGGTGGCGGCGAACGCCCCGTCGGTGGTCTCGACACGTCCGTCGATGTAGCCTCCGGTGACGTCGAAGAATGTCTGTTTGCCGACGAAGTCGGCGACGAACCGGTTGACCGGCGCCGCGTACACGTCTCTGCCGTCACCGATCTGGGCGATGCGGCCCTCGCTCATCACCACGATGCGGTCGCTCATCGACAGCGCCTCCTCCTGATCGTGCGTGACAAACACGAAGGTGGTGCCGAGATCCTTTTGCAGCAGTTTGAGTTCGATCTGCATCTCTTCGCGCAGTTTGCGGTCGAGCGCGCTCATCGGCTCGTCGAGCAGCAACACGTCGGGCCGGTTGGCCAGGGCGCGGGCCAACGCGACGCGCTGTTGCTGGCCGCCGGAGAGCATCGCGGGTTTGCGGTCGGCGAAGCGGGTCATCTGCACCAGTTCGAGTGCCTCGGCGACACGGGTGCCGATCTCCTTCTTAGGCACTTTGCGTTGACGCAGACCGAATCCCACGTTCTGCGCGACCGTCATGTGCGGGAACAGGGCATACGACTGGAACACCGTGTTGATGGGTCGCCGTTCCGGCGGTACGTCGACGATGGAGGTGCCGTCGAGGGTGATGTCGCCCTTGGTGGGACGTTCGAATCCGGCCATCATGCGCAGCAGCGTGGTCTTGCCGCAGCCCGACGGTCCGAGCAGCGACACGAATTCGCCTGCGGCGACGTCGAGATCGATGTCGGTGACGGCGACGTAGCCGTTGTCGTAGACCTTGGTGATGCCACTCAGCGAGATGGCACCCTTGGTGGGTGGGGCCGATTGCGTCGGGGCGGGTGCGTCGACTGCGGTCATGTGGGTGTCCTCTCGTGAACGATGGTGCCGTCGGCGACGGTGAGATCGGTGCCGGTCTGCCACAGGTCTTGCGGCGGGTGGTCGAAGGGATTGCGGTCGGCGACAACCAGATCCGCGGACGCGCCGGGACGGATCACACCCGCGGTCGCGCGCCGGTTGATTCGCGCCGACCCACTGGTGTACGCGGCCAGGGCGGTCGACAGGTCGAGTGCCTCGTCGGGCAGCAGCGGCGGGTCGGTGTCGTCGCTGGGCGACGTGCGGGTGACGGCCACCGAGATCGCCGCCCACGGGTCGGGCGTGGTCACCGGCCAGTCGCTGCCCATCGCCAGTTGCGCCCCGCAGCGGTGCAGGGACCCGAACGGATAGTGCCAGCGGTAGCGTTCCTCGCCAACGGCCGCCCGGATGAGGCTCACCATGGCGTCGTCGTTGTGCGCCCACAACGCCTGCATGTTGACCGTCGCCCCCAGTTGGGCGAAACGAGGGATGTCGGCGGGCACCACGAGTTGCACGTGCGCGATGTGGTGGCGTCCGGCGGTGATGCCGTTGGCCACCCGCGCGGCCTCGATGGCGTCGAGCGCGGTGGTCACCGCGGCGTCGCCGATGGCGTGAAAGTGCAGGTCGAGTCCGGCTGCGTCGCAGGCGATCACGGCGTCGGTGAGCACCTTGGGGTCGAAGTACGACAGGCCCAGCGCGGTGGGTGCGCACCCGCAGTACGGCTGCGACATCGAGGCGGTCTGATTCTCCACCACCCCGTCGACCATGATCTTGACCGCGGGCATGCGCCAGCGCCGGCCTTCGGTGGCCGCGGCGGCGTCAGCGAATCCGGCGACCAGGCTCTCGACACCGGCGAGATCGAGGTCGCGGGGCAACCAGGCGGCGCCCACCACGTCCGCGGTGAGCAGACCCGCCTGCAGGAAAGAGGTGTACGCGGTGTCCAGATCAGCCATGCCGGGATAGTCGCCGACGATGGCCTCCTGCCAGCCGGTGATGCCCAGCGAATGCAGGTAGGTCTGCGCGGTGGCGAGTCCGCGTGTCTGTTCGTCGAGGTCGGTGGGCGGAACCAGCCGTCCCACCAGGTCCATCGCGCCTTCATGCAGGGTGCCGGTCGGGTGGCCGGCGGCGTCGCGTTCGATGCGACCGTCGGCCGGGTCGGGGGTCTGTGCGTCCACACCCGCGAGTTCCAGCGCGCGGGTGTTGACCCACGCGTCGTGATGGTCGCGGTTGAGCAGGAAGACGGGACGGTCGGCGACGACGGAGTCGAGGGCGGCGGCGGTGGGACACCCGCGGTCGAAGTGACTCATCGTCCAGCCGGAACCGACGATCCAGTCCCGGTCGGTGCCTGCCGCGTAGGCCGCGATCGCGGCCAGGGTGGATTCGGCGTCGGTGGCGTCGGTGAGATCGCAGGCGTTGCGGTCGACGCCGCCGGAGAGCGCATGGATGTGGGCGTCGGTGAAGCCGGGATGCAGTAGGCGCCCGGCCAGATCGAAGTCGTCGGCGTGCGGAAGATCGGCGCGCACACGCGCCCGGTCTCCCACCGCGATGATGCGGCCGTCGCGCACGCCGACGGCCACGCCCTCCAGCAGGCGGAACCCGTCGAAAACCGGCCCCGAGTGGAACACGGTGTCGGGGAGTCGTGCCAACGCGATCGATACCCTTCACTCACGAAATCCGAACTATCTGGCATCGATCGTCACGGATTTCGTTGTATCGGTCTACCCGAACAACGGATTCTTAATATCCATGCAACATTGCGGAGCCTAAGGTGAGTGACGTGCTCAATGGTGACGTGTCCTTCTGGTATTCGACCATCGACCCCATCGACCGGCGTGGCGCCCTGCCGGGTGATCTCGACGTCGACATCGCCGTCGTGGGGGGCGGTCTGACGGGCCTGTGGTCGGCGTATTACCTGGCCGGGGCGCTGCCCGACGCACGTATCGCCGTTCTGGAGAAGGAGTTCTGCGGCTTCGGCGCCTCGGGGCGCAACGGCGGCTGGCTCTCGGCCGAGGTCGCGGGCAACCGGTCGAACTACGCGGCCATCGCCGAGTCCCGCGGGCGCGACGGACTCGACGCGAATCGTCGGCTTACCGCCACCATGCGCGCCGGGGTGGACGAGGTGCTGCACCGGATCGACGAGGAGAACATCGCCTGCGACGCGGTGAAGTCGGGGGTGCTGCACATCGCGCGGTGCCCCTCGCAGGAGGCGCGACTGCGCGACGAACTCGACCACGAACATCATGTCGGCGCGGCCGACTGGGAGTTCCTCGACGCCGATGCGCTGCGCGGCCGCCTCTCGATACCGCGTGCCCGGGCGGCGATGTTCTCGCCGCAGTGCGCGCGGGTCAATCCGATGAAGCTCTCCCGCGGTGTCGCCGACGCCGTCGAGCGCCGGGGCGTGGCGATCTACGAGGACACCGCGGTCACCGCGATCGCCCCGCGGCGGGTGACCACCGATCGCGGTGTGGTGCGGGCCGAGACGATCCTGATCTGCCTGGAGGGTTTCACCGCCACCCTGCCCGGCCTGCGGCGCACCCTGTTGCCGCTGAACTCGTCGATGATCGTCACCGATCCGCTACCCGACGCGGTGTGGGACGAGATCGGTTGGGCCGGTGCGGAATTGCTCGGTGAGACGGCGCACGCGTACACCTATTCGCAGCGCACCGCCGACGGCCGGATCGCGTTGGGTGGCCGCGGGGTGCCCTACCGGTTCGGGTCCGGCATCGACCACGACGGGCGGACACAGGAGCGCACCGCACGATCGCTCATCGCCGCGCTGCACGAGATGTTCCCGGCCACCGCGGGTGTCGACATCGCGCACGCGTGGTGCGGGGTGCTGGGCGTGACGCGGGACTGGTCGGCATCCATCGACTTCGACCCCACCACCGGGATCGGCTCGGCGTCGGGGTATGTGGGATCGGGGCTCACCACGACGAACGTGGCCGGACGCACCCTGTGCGATCTGGTGGCCGGAGAGCGCACCGACCTCACCGACCTGCCGTGGGTGGGCCATCACTCGCGGCGGTGGGAACCCGAACCGCTGCGCTGGGTCGGCGTCGCGACCATGTATGCGGCCTACCGCACCGCTGATCGCCGCGAACTGGACTCGGAGTCGGCCCAATCGGACGTGATCGCACGGATCGCCGACAAGGTGTCCGGCCGCGCCTGACCCGACCACTGCCTGACCCAACTACTGCCTCACCCCGCCACTGCCTGAAAAGCGCCCTCCCCCGGAGCTCCGTCGCATATCGCGACAGCAACCCCGGGGTGGGCGCTTTCCAGGGCGCAACCGGCGTCAGTACGAAGCGAACCTCAGTACGTGGCGCCGGGCGCGAATTCTTCGAGCATCTCGGTGACCAGCGCGGCGATCGGCGACCGCTCGCTGCGGGTCAGCGTCACGTGCGCGAACAGCGGATGCCCCTTGAGTTTCTCGATCACCGCGGCCACACCGTCGTGACGCCCGACGCGCAGGTTGTCGCGCTGGGCCACGTCGTGGGTGAGCACCACCCGCGACCCGGTACCCAGACGCGAGAGCACCGTCAGCAGCACATTGCGCTCCAGCGACTGTGCCTCGTCGACGATCACGAACGAATCGTGCAGCGACCGGCCGCGAATGTGGGTGAGCGGCAACACCTCCAGCATGCCGCGGCTGAGCACTTCTTCGATGACCTCTTGGGAGGCAAGGCCTTCCAGGGTGTCGAACACGGCTTGCGCCCACGGTCCCATCTTCTCGGCCTCGCCGCCGGGCAGGTAGCCGAGTTGTTGTCCGCCAACGGCATACAGCGGCCGGAACACCACCACCTTGCGCTGGGTGCGGCGTTCGAGCACCGCTTCTAGGCCCGCGCACAGCGCCAGCGCCGACTTTCCGGTGCCCGCCTTGCCGCCGAGTGACACGATGCCGACGCTGTCGTCGAGCAGCAGGTCGAGAGCCACCCGTTGCTCGGCCGAACGTCCGTGCAGACCGAACGCCTCGCGGTCGCCGCGTACCAGTTGCACCTGCTTGGCCTCGTTGACCCGGCCCAACGCACTCGACGAGCCGTGTCCGAGAAGCCGAACCCCGGTGTGGCACGGGAGTTCTCGCGCGGCATCGAGGTCGACGATGCCGTCCGCGAACAGCGTGTCGATAACCGGCTGGTCCACCGTCAGCTCCGCCATCCCCGACCATCCGGAGATCACCACGTCCTGTGCGTGGTACTCGTCGGCGGCCAGCCCCACCGCGCCGGCCTTGACACGCAGCGGTGTGTCCTTGGAGACCAGGGTGACGTCGGCGCCCTCGGCGCGCAGGTTCAGTGCGCAGGCGAGGATGCGGGAGTCGTTGGTCTCGGTGCGGAATCCGGCCGGCAGTACCGCGGGATCGGTGTGATTGAGCTCCACCTGCAGGGTGCCGCCCACATCGCCGATCGGGATGGGTTTGTCCAGTCGCCCGTACTCGAGTCGCAGGTCGTCGAGCATGCGCAACGCCTCACGCGCGAACCAGCCGAGTTCGTGGTGATGACGTTTGCCCTCGAGCTCGCCGATGACCACCAGCGGAAGAACGACGTGGTGTTCGGCGAAGCGTGTGACTGCCCAAGGGTCGGACAGCAGCACAGAGGTGTCGAGGACGTAGGTGCGTGTGGTCACGTGGGCTCCTACGTTTGTGCGACCCCGCACAAACCAGTTCTTTTTCGATGACCGGCCGGTTCCTGTCCGTTGCCCTCGGCGTCAGCCGAGGTGGACGAGGACCGGGGCCGGTCCTCTCGTGCTGCTGGTGCAACCCACGAATGGAACCTCCCGGACGAACCGCTTCCCCGCGGCCCGTCACTCGTCAACGTACGCGCGCACCCGCGTCGTGGCGCGCGCTGCGGCGCGTGTTCGCGTGAAAAGTGCGTTAACGGGAGCTGGACGCCGTTCTCGGCGACCTAACCGGCCGGCAAGCGGCCCTCAGCGACCGGCGAGCGCCAGAATGCGCGCCTTCGCGGCCTGCGCCTCGTCGCCGAGGCCGTCGACGCTGTCGAGCTTGAGCTGGTCGGCGAACTGCGCGGCGATGCGCGCTCGCGATTCGTCGGTCTCGTAGTCGGCGATCAGGGCGCGCTGGGCGTCGAAGTCGGCGACGTCGGAGCCGATCTCCTCGTCGGCCGCACGCGCGAGCGCCTTGTCGAGGGCGATCACCGCAGCGTCCTGATCGGCGACGAGCCCGGCGTTGAGGAAGGCGCCGAAGGTGCGCGCGGAGTTCTCGTCGTCGGAGATGATCTTGGTGAGGACCTGCTTGAACACGTCGTCGGTGACCGCTGCCGACAGCTTCTGCGTGAACTCGACGCACTGCGCCTCGTGCACCGCCATCAGGGCCAGCACGTCGAGCGGGGTCAGTTCGGCCACGGCCGCCTCGTTCTGGCGGTATCCGGCGGTGACGTGGATGCGACGTCGTTCCTCGGAGTCGACGGGGTCGATCGCGCGGGTCACAACGAGGTAGTCGCGCAGCACCACGGCGTGCCGATTGTCCTCGGCGGTCCACACGCCCACCATCTGCCGCCAGTCGGAGAACGCCGGGAAGTACTTGGCGATGATGCGGTGATACGACGGCAGATTGTCCTTGGTGAGCAGCAGCGCCAGCACGCCGGCGGTGGCCTCGTCCGAGAGCGTGGCCTGCGAGGGGTCGAAGTCCTCCCCGCCCAGGAAGGCGAAGTTGCGGCCGTCGTCCCAGGGCACGTAGTCGTGGGGGTTCCACACGGCCGACGCCAGCTGGTGGTCCTCCGCGATCTCGGGAAGCGCCTTCTCCAGGGCGATGATCAGATCGTCTTCGCTCAGTACGTTCACCGGTGCAAGGATACGGATCCGTAGGTGCTCAGATCAATCGGCCCTCAGATCCGGCTCATCAGGCCCCATTCCTCCAGGCCGTCGTAGAGCGGAAAGTCCAGCGCCAGCTTCGACACGCGGCCGCGCAGCGCGGGCAGGTCGGCGTGGGTGCCCGCGGCCAATGCGGTGGCGATGATGTCGGCGACCTCGGTGAACTGTTCGTCGCCGAATCCGCGGGTGGCCAGCGCCGGGGTACCGATCCGCAGGCCGGAGGTCACCATCGGCGGACGCGGGTCGAACGGCACCGCGTTGCGGTTGACGGTGATCCCGACGTCGTGCAGCAGATCCTCGGCCTGCTGACCGTCGAGCGGGCTGTTGCGCAGGTCGACGAGCACCAGGTGCACGTCGGTGCCGCCGGTGAGTACCGAGACCCCGGCCTTCTCGACGTCGGGTCCGGTCAGTCGGTCGGCGAGGATCTTCGCGCCCGACAGCGTTCGGCGCTGACGCTCGGCGAACTCGTCGGTGGCCGCGATCTTGAGGGCGACGGCCTTGCCGGCGATGACGTGCATCAGCGGTCCGCCCTGCTGGCCGGGGAACACCGCCGAGTTCAGTTTCTTCGCCCAGTCCTGCTTGGCCAGGATCAAACCCGACCGGGGACCGCCGAGCGTCTTGTGCACGGTGGTCGACACCACGTCGGAATCGGGTACCGGCGAGGGATGCAGTCCGGCGGCGACGAGACCGGCGAAGTGCGCCATGTCGGTCCACAGGTAGGCACCCACCTCGTCGGCGATCGACCGGAACGCCGCGAAATCCAGGGTGCGCGGGTACGCCGACCATCCGGCGCAGATCACCTTGGGCCGGGCGTCGAGGGCGATCTTGCGCACCTCGTCCATGTCGATGCGGAAGTCTTCCTTGCTCACTCCGTAGAAGTGGTTCTCGTAGAGCTTGCCCGAGAAGTTCAGGCGCATGCCATGGGTGAGGTGGCCGCCATGCGCGAGGTCGAGACCGAGGAGCCCCTCGCCGGGATTCATCAGTGCCATCAGCACCGCCGCGTTGGCCTGCGCACCCGAATGGGGCTGGACGTTGGCGAAGTCGGCGCCGAACAGTTCCTTGGCGCGATTGCGGGCGATGTCCTCCACGACGTCGACGTATTCGCAGCCGCCGTAGTAGCGGCGGCCCGGATAGCCTTCGGCGTATTTGTTGGTGAGCACGCTGCCCTGGGCCTGCAGCACCGCGCGCGGCACGAAGTTCTCCGACGCGATCATCTCCAGCGTGTCGCGCTGACGGCTCAGCTCGCCGTTCATCGCCGCGGCCACGTCAGGGTCGAGTTCGGCCAGGGACAGCGAATTGACGCTCGGGGTGTCGGTCATGCCCGACAGTCTATTGGCCCAGTTCGGCCCGCAGGAGGGCCGGGGTCAGCGGCTCGTCGAGAAGGCGCCCGAAGCGGGCGAGGCGCGCAGGTTCGGGTGCGCGGTCGAGCCACGCGCCGAGCAGCCGGTAGCCCTCGACGTAGGTGGAGATGTAGGCCCGCCACAGCGGTGAGGTGAGGAAACGCAGCATCTGCCGGGCACGTTCGGGCGGGGCGAGCAGCCAGCGCTGCAGGAACTGCGCGACGGTGTCGGCGTCGGCGTGCTGGTCGTGCAGCAACAGCGCGGCGTCCTGGCGCACGGTGAGCAGGCCCGACGACGCCGCGCTCACCCGTTGTGCGCGGGTTCCGTCGAATCGCAGGCCCAGGTCGGCGTAGACCTCTTGCGCCCACAGTCCCCAGTCGTCGCCGACGGCGGCATGCAGGGCGTGGTCGGCGAGCCCCTCGGCCATCAGGCATTGCGGGGTGTTAACAAGGAAGATGGTCTGCTCGTCCTGTCCGCCGCCCACCAGGATCTCCTCCTTGCGGCAGTGTTCGGTGTGGTGCCCGGGGTACGCCTCGTGGGCGATGAGGTGCGGCAGCGACGACATGTACTGGGTGAGGTCGACGTTGATCGCCACGCGGGAGCGATAGTTGCCGAGGTAGTAGTTGAATCCCGACCACGGTTTGTCGGTGACCACCTCGAACTCGACGATCTCGTTGTGCGGCAAGGGATATGTGTTGCGAACTCGCTCCCGCAACGCGCCACTGAAGGCGCGCACACACTCGTCGACGCGCTCGGGCGGGATCTCGTCGGCGCGACGGTGAGCAGCGTAGGCATCGGCCAGTGCGGTACCGCTCAGGCCGGGTTCGCCGAGCGCGGATGCGATGTCGGCGTGGGCTTTTCGGTAGGTGTCGGGGTCGGCGAGTGCGATGTCGACGTCGAAGTAGGCACGCACCTCGTCGACGAAACCGATGTCCTCGCCGGCGAATTTGCGAGCCGAGCATTCGAGTGCACGCAGGTGCGCGTCGATGAACGCGGCCCGGTCGGCGGGCAGGTCGGCCGGGAGGTCGGCGCGTAGTCCGCGTGCGATGTCGGCGAGGCGCGCCGGGTCGGGTGCCGGCGCGTTGGCGACTTCGGCCCGAAGCGCGGGATCACCGGTGTAGGCGTCGACAA
The DNA here is from genome assembly GCF_053588635.1 of Gordonia sp. NPDC003425. Taxonomy (NCBI): domain Bacteria; kingdom Bacillati; phylum Actinomycetota; class Actinomycetes; order Mycobacteriales; family Gordoniaceae; genus Gordonia; species Gordonia sp. NPDC003425. Next base: position 310,125 of record NZ_JBSFQI010000003.1, read on the forward strand.
AGCCGTCCTCGATGCGGTCGAAGGCGAGCCCGAGGCGGAGGTAGTCGTCGACGAGGGCGCCGCCCGGCCTGGTGGGGTCCGATGCCATAGGCGAAGGCTACCCACACCTGCCGAATGGCGTGCCCCCACGTGCGTGCTTCTACACTGTGCGCATGATGTTCAGGGGGCCCATGACGAGCAGGCCCGGTTCGCACCCATCCCCGGCCGAACTCGCCTGATGGCGCGCGACACCACCGGGCGCGACCCGAGTCTCTACCTGGAGCTCGACCGCAAACAGTGGCGTGATCTGCGCGAATCCATGCCGATGGTGCTCACCGAGACCGAACTCGAGCAGCTCGTGGGGATTGGCGAACACGTCGACCTGACCGAGGTGGCCGAGGTGTATCTGCCGCTGTCGCGTCTGATTCACCTGCAGGTGGCGGCACGGCAGCGATTGTTCGCGGCAACCTCGACCTTCCTCGGCGAGCGTGGCACCAAGAAGCAGGTGCCGTTCGTCATCGGGATCGCCGGCAGCGTCGCGGTGGGCAAGTCGACCACGGCACGCGTGCTCGCGGCGTTGCTCGCGCGGTGGGAGTCGCACCCGAAGGTCGACCTGGTGACCACCGACGGGTTCCTGTATCCCACGGCCGAGCTCGAACGCCGGGGCATCATGCACCGCAAGGGTTTTCCCGAATCCTACGACCGTCGGGGGCTGCTGCGTTTCGTCACGGAGGTGAAGTCGGGGGCGCGTGAGGTCACCGCGCCGGTGTACTCGCACCTCACCTACGACATCGTGCCCGACGTGCTGCACTACATCCATCAGCCCGACATCCTCATTCTCGAGGGACTCAACGTGCTGCAGACCGGGCCGACGCTGATGGTGTCGGACCTGTTCGACTTCTCGATCTACGTCGACGCCAAGACCACCGACATCGAACGCTGGTATGTGTCACGGTTCCTGCAGATGCGGTCGACGTCGTTTGCCGATCCCCACTCGCATTTCCACCATTATTCGTCGCTCACCGACGAGCAGGCGTCGGCGGCCGCCCGCGACATCTGGACATCGATCAACCTGCCGAACCTGCGGGAGAACATCCTGCCCACCCGGCCGCGCGCAACACTGGTGCTCCGCAAGGATCCCGACCATTCGATCAATCGGGTTCGGTTGCGCAAGTTGTGATGTGAGCCTTGCCTGTGTGAGCGGGTAGACACAAGGATTGCGGGGTTGTCGCGGCCTTCGGTGATGGTTCGTCCGATGGACAGCGAGGGGTCCGCGGGCAACTGCGGCGACGGCGGTACCTGTGGCCTGTTCTACAAATCTGGTGATGCGAATGTCGCGTCAATGCGTCCATGGTGGACAGATTCGCTCTCCGGTGGAGGACGTTGCAGTCAGCCCCGCGACGGCCGAGACCCACATGCGCGCCGGGGTGGCATGCGGATTGTCAACGCGTACAGACGTTCCCGCGGCGGCGAAGAGAACATCGCCAGCCGCGACCTCGTACTGTGCGCCGTCGAGCACGACGCGCGGCCGGCCCGAGAGCACCAGAAGGATCTCTTCGGCGTCGATGCAATGCTCGGCCCCGATCTGGCCCGGCCGCAGTTCGGTGCGCCATCCGCACAATTCGCTACTCCCCCGCGACGGAGACACGAACGACTCGAAGACGGCTCCGTGCATTTCAAAGGTGTTCGGCTTGGCAATGAGTGGCATGACGACTCTCTCTCATAGACAGTTGGACTGTCTTTAATTAGACAGATAGGCTGCCTATGTGTCAACGCCACGCTCCGCACACAGCGATCTCCCGTTTCTCCTCATACGCGCGGAAACTGCGGTGAACGAACGGATCAACGCTCGGATTGTCGCGGGCGGGCATCGGTCGCTCCGGCCGGTACACGGCATGGTGTTCGCGCGGATCGACGCCGGCGGTGCCTCGATCAATGACATAGCCGCGCACATCGGAGTGACCAAGCAATCAGCGGCTGCGATCGTCGAATCACTCGAGGAGTGGGGGTATGTGAGCCGTCGTGTCGACCCCGGCGACAAACGCGCACGGCTGATCGAACTGACGGCGACGGGTCGACAGGTGACCGCACTCGCCACGGCCGCCGCTGCGGCAGAGGCCGGGGCACTGGCCGACCGAATCGGCGAGCGTGCGGTCGACACCGTCTTCGAGGCGCTGCAGATCCTCGGTACCGCCGGAGCGCCCCCCGAGGCTCCACCCGTGCGATAGTCACCAGCGGACGCCGTATCCAGCGCTAGTGCGCTGTGTCAGCCGAACAGCCTCTTCACGAACGGGATGCTGTCGGCCTTCGACGCATTGACGGTCCCGCTGTGATCGGTGTTGTAGGCCTTGAAGGTCACCGGTTGCCCGTTGCCCTTCATCCGCTGCACCAACAGCAGGGTGCCGGGCGTGTTCACGTCGGTGTCGAGCAACCCCTGACCGACGAAAACAGGTTCGTGGTAACCACTTTCGGGTACGCCCATGTAGTCCTTGAGCGCGGCACTGAATCCGGGGATCTGGTCAAGAGGCCGGCTGAACAACTTGCCGATCACCACGTCCGACTTCTCGATCACGTCACCGAAGCCGTACTCCTGACCAGGCCCCTTGGTGGTGTCACACAGCGGCCCCTCGGCCCGATCCACCCATTCCCGGCCGTAGGGAGTCAGGTAAGAATCCACATTCCATTCGGGGAACGCCGCCCGCAACCCGGAGAGGATGTACAGCACGTAGCTCGTCGTTTCCGGCAGCGACTTACCCAGCGACACCGGCACCGAACCGGGGCGGGCGATGAGCGGCACCAAATCCTCGACGTAGGCGGGCACACCCGTGGCCACCCCTCCGCGATACGAGAGACCGTCGGAGTTGCCGCCGAATTCGTCGGCGTAACGCGCGGTGAACATCGCCGCACCGCCGCCCTGCGACTGGCCCACCACCACCCACTTCTTGGCCAGCGCAGGATTGGTCGCCGTCGCGGCCTTTACCGCGTCCACGACGCTGTGCGCCTCCACCTTGCCGTCCAGATAGGGGTGCGGGCCCGGAGTTCCCAGACCGACATAGTCGCTGGCCACCACCGCATACCCCTGCTGGAGCCAGCTGTCGAGGTACGCCCAGTCACGATCGGGCAGGATCGGACCGTTGGTCGAGTACGCGCACACGTCATTGAGACCGGTGGTGCCATGCGCCCAGGCGATCACCGGCCATCCGCCGGCGGGGGCCTTGCCCGGCGGCAGGTACACCGCGGCACTCGACTGCGCAGGCACATCCTTGACGCCCTTGGTCCAGTAGGTGATCCGCTGACCGTCGACCGAACCCGGCAGCGTCGCGCGCGGTGCCAGCGGCGCCGTCGAGATCACCCGCCCGGGCGTGGTGTCGTCCGCATGCGCGATGCCCGCCGATCCGGCGAGGCCGATGGTGGCGGCGGCCAGGGACGCGAGCGCCAAGCCCGCCAGCCGCCGACGCCTACCCGGCCCGTGCTGATCCGCAATAGTCATTTTCGAACTCCCGTTCCCCGGAGGCTGCCCACCCGACCCTTGCCAGCACAGCCCTTCCAGACCCTCCGTACTTACCAGGTCAAATGACCTGATACTCGGCGATATCGAACTTTCGAGGGCGTTGTCACCTTAATCGGGGACACGAGACCGCCGTCACCCTCCGACCAACACATCGAGCCGGAACAGCCCCCGGCGCCCCGCCCATGTGCGGTCCTACCTCCCGAATCGTCGGTTACGCGCCGAGAAATCCCGGAGCGCCCGCAGAAAATCGACCCGCCGGAACTCCGGCCAGTACGCGTCGGTGAACCAGATCTCCGAATAAGCGCTCTGCCACAACAGGAATCCGCTCAACCGCTGCTCCCCCGACGTCCGGATCACCAGATCGGGATCGGGTTGACCTTTGGTGTACAGGTTGCGGTCGATGGCCTCGACGGTCACCGCGTCGATCATCTGCTGGGGATCGGCACCATCGGCGGCCCGCTCGGTGAGCAGTGCCCGCACCGCGTCGACGATCTCCTGCCGCCCCCCGTAACCCACCGCCACGTTCACGTTCATCCCGACGCGCCCGGCGGTCCGTTCCGACGCGCGGCGCAGCCGCTCGGCCACTTCGTCGGGCAGCGGGTCGAGGGTGCCGACGATGCGGACCAGCCAGTTGCTGTCCGGGCCGGAGATCTCGTCGACGATGTCGGGCACGATCTCCATCAGGGCATCGAGTTCGTCGGAGGGTCGCTGGAGATTCTCGGTGGAGAGCAAGTAGATCGTCACGGTCTCGATGCCCAGTTCGGCGCACCAGCTCAGCATCTCGGCGATCCGCTGCGCACCCACCCGGTGCCCGTGACTGACGTCCTCGAATCCGGCCTCGCGCGCCCAACGGCGGTTGCCGTCGCAGATGATCGCGACGTGTCGGGGCAGCCGAGTTCCGTCGGTCAACTGGATCAGCCGACGCTCATACACGCTGAGCATCGGCCGACGCAGACGATCGGGAAGCAACTTCATCGCGACCAAGGGTAGCCGCCGACCTTGTGAGCCCCGTGAGTCAGGCCACCACGTCCTCGGCGAGTTCCTCACGTTCGGCCTCCGACAGTTCGTCGCGCTCGTGGCGTCCGGCCCCGCCAGCCGTGAGAGCCGCGACGTTGCGACGCCGCTCGACGGTCGCCGCCACAGCCACCAAAGCAGCTCCGACGACGAGCCAGCCCACGATCTTCGCGATGTCACCAGCAACTGCGACCTGCGGGAAGTACGCGAGATCACGCGCCGACTCGTTCAGCCCGGCGCCGATCCAGAAGTCGTGCAGCACACCGAAGAACGCCGGCTGTAGCTGCGGGGCGAACACGCCGCCACTACTGGTGAAGTTCAGGCCCACGAACAGCGTGACCATGGCGAGCGTGGTGAACCGGCCGATCAGCGGATGCAAGCCGATCGCGAAGAGCATGGTGGCAAATGCGTAGATGATCGACAGACCGAAGATCTGCCACTGCGCCCCGGGAAGTGCATTGAATACCCAGGTGGCAATGGCTGTGGTGACCGCCGCGGCGATCACCGCACCAGCCGCCGCGAATGCGAGACGCACACGCACGGATCGGCCGCCGGCGGCAACGGCGATGGCGATGCCGCAACCGTACGATCCGACGGTCAGCGCCACCAGGAAGAAGAAGATGCTCTGACCCGACGGGTCGCGCACCGGATCGGCAGGCACCACGTCGACGATCTTCAGCGGTTCGTCGCGGGCGATCGTGATCTGTCCGAAGATGCGTTCCATGGTGACCGCGGTGGGGTCGGACGCCGCGGTGGAGACGAGCAGCGACGGCGCGTTTCCGGACGGGACGAAGGCCGCGGCGATCTCGCGGTGTTCGATGGCCGAGCGCGCCTGGTCGACGCTCGCCACGATTCGGATCGACACGTGATCGCCGAGGGTCTGCTGCAGGCTCTGCGCGGTGATCGCGGTCTGGGGACCCGCACCCACCACGTCCACCCGGACATCGTGTGGGTCGGGCTTGTGAAAACCGCCGATGTAGGCGAGCGCCATGACGAATCCGATCACCAACGGCACGGCGACGTGCGAGGCGATCGTCTTGATCGGAAGAGCGTGGGGAGCTGGAGCGGACACGAAATACCTCTGTCGGAGTGATGATTGAAGTTGCATTCTGCAACCGTGGGATAGTTGTAGAATACAACCATGGTCGATCGTGTGCAATCCCCCTCCCCTGATGCCGCCGCCCCCGATGCCCCCGCCCCCGATGCCCCCGCCCCCGATGCCGCCACCCGCGTGGGCACCGAGTTGGTGACACTGTCCCGACGCCTTCGCAACGGCGCCAGGAGCATCTACGCCGAAAGCGGCCTCACCTACGTCGAGTACTCGCTGCTCTCGCTGGTCGCGGCACATCCCGGTGTGAATGCCGCCGCGCTGGCGCGAGAGGCCGGCATCGACAAGTCGACGGCCAGCAGACAACTCGGCGAATTGCGCACCCGGGGTCTTTTGCGCCGCCGTCAGGACGAGCTCAGTGCGCGCTCGCAGACCCTGGAACTGACCGCCGACGGCGAGTCGGTACTCGACGACATCCGACACCGCAGCGGGGCCGCGATCACCCGGCTGTTGGCCGACTGGCCTGCAGGCGACCTCGAACAGTTCGCGTCGCTGCTGCATCGCTACAACACCGCCGAGGCGCGGTGACACCCTCCCGACGGGACAGCCAAGTTACGGTACCGTAGGTTGCGTGAACACGATGCTGCCCACGCCCACCGCGGAGAAGCCACGCCTGCGCGGCGTGATCCACCACTACGCGGCGTACGTGGCGGCTCTCGCCGGCGTGGCGGTGGTGGTCGGCGCCGGACTCGTGCGTGGCCCGGGGGCTGCCGTCGCGTGCTCGGTGTATGCGCTGACCATCGTCGGCGTCTTCGCGGTATCGGCCTTCTACCACCGGATTCCATGGAAATCCGTACGCGCGCAGATCCGGATGAAGCGTGCCGATCACTCGATGATCTTCGTCTTCATCGCCGGCAGCTACACCCCGTTCTGCACCATGGCGCTGCCCACGCCGATGCGGTGGTGGGTACTCGGCATCGTCTGGGCCGGCGCGATCGCCGGTGTCGCGCTCAAGATGGCGTGGCCGGAGGCCCCGCGGTGGCTCGGCGTCACCCTCTACATCCTGCTCGGCTGGGTGATCATCGCCGTCGCCCCCACCCTGGTTGCCCGAACCGGGTGGGCCGTGATCGTCCTGCTGGTGCTCGGTGGCCTCTTCTACAGCATCGGCGGCGTGCTCTTCGCGGCGCGCTGGCCCAATCCCTGGCCCACCACCTTCGGGCACCACGAGGTGTTCCACGCCTGCACCGCCATCGCCGCGCTGCTCCATTACGTGGCGGTGTGGCTGGTGATCCTCGGGTGAGCAGATAGCGGCCGTTTTCGTACCCTGACCTGCGCCGCGGCACTTGTCACGATAGTCTGATAGTGTCGAACACATGATCGATTGGATGGCGGTCGAGAGATCCTGAGATGACGCGATCCTGAGATGACACGATCCTGAGATGACAATGCCCGGGCGGGAGGTGATCGGCGTGACAGACCCAAGCAGCACTGATGCAAGCAGTACTGATGCAAGCAGTACCGATGCAAGCAGTACCGATGCGAGCAGTACCGACGCGAGCAGTAGCGAGTCGCGACCGGCCGAACTCGTCGCGCAGATCCACCGTCTCATCGACGAGTTGGCCGCCACCGGCGTCTCGTCGTGTACCGATGAGGACGTCGTAGCGGTGAGCGCCGAGACCGAACGGGCCTCGCGGCGACTGGCGGCCGTCACCGATCAGCAGGTGGTCGAGATCTCCGATCGTGATCTGCCGCGACGGATGCGCAGCAGAGGTGTCATCGGATTCCTCGCCCAGCATCTGGGCATCGGCGATCCGGTGCGCAGGCATCGACTCATCAAGGCCACCGCCCGCTTCCACGGGGCCACCGGCGAGGTACTCGAACCGCAGCACCCACGACTGGCCGACGCGCTTGCGGCGGGCGGCGTCGCACCGGCACGTGCCCACACCGTGCTCGACATCTTGGAGAAGATCCCCTCCGCGGTGGCCCACGACGTCAGGGTGGCCGCAGAGGCCACGATGGCCGAGTTCGCCATCGAGTTCGGGCCCGCGCATCTGTCCGTGCTGGGGTCTCGCCTGATGGCGCACCTCGATCCCGACGGGCAACTCTCCGACGACTCCGACCGTGCACGTCGACGAAACCTGTGGCTCAATCGGCAGGATTCACAGCTGATGTCGAAGCTGACGGGCCATCTGGATCCGCAGACGCGGGCCATGCTCGAGGTGCTGTTCGACACGTGGGGCGCGGCAGGCGTCAACAACCGTGACGACGAGAACTCTCCGAGCGGATCGGCCGCCGACGTCGACCCGCAAGAACTCGACGACGCGGCCAAACGCGACCTCCGCAGCACCGCGCAACGCCATCATGACGCGCTGCACGCCCTCCTGGCCGCCGCGCTGAATCAGAAGTTGCTCGGTAAGAGTCATCGCGGGATGCCGACCCAGGTCATCATCAAGGTCGACGAGAAAGACTTGCGCCGCCAGGCCGGCCTGGGCACCACCGCGTCCGGAACGGAACTGCCGATCTCCGATGTGATCAAACTGGCCGCGCGATCGCAGCAGTACCTCGCGGTGTTCTCCGAACACACCAGCGTGCCGCTCTATTTCGGCCGGTCGAGGCGCCTGGCCTCGCTCGGACAGCGCCTCGCCTCCTTCGCCGCCGACGGCGGGGAGATGTGCTCGGCACCGGGATGCACCCAACCGGCCACCCACGTCGAGATCCACCACACCGTGGAATGGGCCGACGGGGGGCTCACCGACATCGACGTGCTGGCGCCTGCCTGCCCCGTGCACCACCACATGATCGGACCCAATCCCGGTCAGTACTCCACCCGCGTGATCAAGTCGGGTCCCGATGCCGGGCGTACGGCCTGGCGAGTCAACGCGGAGCCGGGCATGCCCCTCAATCCCGAACAGGTCAACCGGTTCCCCGATGCGAGGATCGAACTGGCCCGACACCTTTCGGTGGTTCGTTCAGAAATCCATCAGGAAGCGTCACCACCGACTGCGCCTGCGCAGTCCGACGCGCCGATCCCACCCGATCCGCCTCTGCCACCACCATCGCCACCGCGAAGCGGGCTCGAAGACCACCTCACCCACCAGGTGCTCACGCAGCTGCGTGAACGGCCGCGAGCGTGGGACATCACCTGGCCGCGATACCGCAGCGACCCCGACGACCCGAGCGCCGACCCGCCCAGCGCGGCGTAGCACTATCCGCATCTTCCCTATTTCACTGCGCCCTCATTCGGGTGTCGCTGTGGTGTCGCCGCCACGACACCGCACCCTGGTCGTCTGTGCTCATGCCTGGACCCTCGATCCGCACGCTTCGGGTCGACCCCGACAAGACGCTGCGCGGTGGCCTCACCCGCAGACGATTCCTCACCTGGACGGGCGTGGCCGCCGGCCTGGCGACCATCCCGTCGATCTTCACCACCGACGCCGCCTCGGCACCCCCGCCCCGACGCGGCCACAACCTGTTCACACTCGGTGTGGCCTCGGGAGATCCGCTGCCCGACTCGGTGGTGCTGTGGACGCGCCTCGCCGCCGACCCGCTCGCGCGCGGGGGCGGGATGGGACAGGCGAGCGTCCCCGTCGAATGGGAGATCGCGTCCCACCCGTCGCTGCGCGGAGTGGTCGCGCGGGGCACCGCCCTCGCCACGCCCGACAACGGCCACAGCATCCACGTCGACGTCCGTGGACTCCGTCCCGCTGCGGACTACTTCTTCCGGTTCCGAGCCAACGGTGAGATCTCCCCGGTGGGCCGCACCCGCACCGCTCCGGCCACCGGGAGCAGTCCGGCCGCAATGACTTTCGCCTTCGCATCCTGTCAGTCATGGGCCGATGGGCACTACCTGGCCTTCGCCGACATGGCCCACCGCGCACCCGACGTGGTGTTCCACCTCGGCGACTACATCTACGAGAAGCCCATCCCGGTGGACGGCGGACGGCGGCGTACCACGGCGATGCCCGCATCGGCGCAGCGCGAGTGCATGACCATCGACGACTACCGCGACCGCTACGCGCTCTACAAGCTGGACCCGGATCTGCAACGCGCACATGGCACCAGCCCGTTCATCACGATCTTCGACGACCACGAGGTGGACAACAACTGGGCCGCCGACATCCCCGAGGACGACCAACCCATCCCGGCGTTCCTCGCGCGGCGAGCGCAGGCGATCCGCGCGTGGTGGGAGAACACTCCGGTACGTACCGCCCAGCAACCACACGGCCTCGACATCCGCGCCTACCGCCGATTCTCGTTCGGCGACCTCGCGCAGTTCAGCGTCCTCGACACGCGCACGTATCGCAGCGACCAGGTCAACGGCGACAACGACACCGCCCAGAACGACCGCACCGCCGACCCGCGACGCACCATCACCGGTGCTGCACAAGAACGGTGGTTGCTCGACGGTCTGGCCGCCGGCCGCAGCCGGTGGAACGTGCTCGCGCACCAGACCACCATCGCCGACATCGCACGTGAGCACAACGGCGTGCGCGCGGTCAGCATGGACGGCTGGAGCGGATACGAGGCCTCACGCGCACGCATCCTCGACGGCGCCCGCGCCCGCGGGGTGAACAACCTCGTGTCCATCGTCGGCGACATCCATCGCAGTGTGGTCAGCGACCTGCGGGCCACCTACTCGCGGCCGTCACCCACCGTCGGCGTCGAATTGGCCGGTACGTCGATCACTTCGGGAGGCGACGGCGCCGACAGCGATCCCAGCGACCAGCAACTCAAGGCCGCATGCCCGCACGTGCATTTCGGCAACGCACAACGCGGCTACGTGCTCAACCGGTTGACCCACAACACGTGGGAAGCGGAGTACCGCGTTGCTCGCTCCGTCGCGTCACCCACGGGTACGCTCCAGCGTCGCGCCACCGTCACCATTCCGGCCGGGCGACCCGGCGTCGACGTAGTCTGAACCGATGGGTATTTGCCGCCGGGTGACTGCCGCCCGGTGACTGCCGCCGGGTGACTGCCGATAGGTGACTGCTGATGACTGACCATGTTCCCGACTGGGTCGATCCGGAGCTGTACCCGTTCACCGGTGCGTGGATCGACGTGGCGGGGCATCACATTCACTACCTCGACGAGGGTTCGGGGCCGACATTGCTGATGGTGCACGGCAACCCGACGTGGTCGTTCGTCTACCGCGACGTGATCACCGCCCTGCGCAACGACTTCCGTTGCGTCGCGATCGACCTGCCGGGTTTCGGCCTGTCCACGGCGGCAGAGGATTTCGATTTCCTGCCGGCGTCGCACGCCGAGGTGGTCGGCGAGTTCGTGACCGCTCTCGATCTCACCGATGTGATTGTGGTGGTGCAGGATTGGGGTGGTCCCATCGGCCTGCACGCACTCTCCCGGCTATCGGAGCGGTGGGCGGGCGCGGTGATCGGCAACACCTGGGCATGGCCGGTCAACGGCAACCGCCACTTCGAGATGTTCTCGGCGGCGATGGGCGGCCCGGTGGGCGCATTCGCCATCCGACACCTGAACACGTTCGTGAACGTGATGATTCCGATGGGGCACAAGCGCCGACGCCTCTCCGACACCGAGATGCGTCACTACCGCAAGCCGATGGCCACGTCGCAGCGGCGACAGGCCACCGCCGTCTTCCCCCGGCAGATCATCAAGAGCCGCGACTTTCTCGCCGACGTCGAGTCGTCGCTGCCGCACCTGGCGACGCTGCCGTCGCTCATCGTGTGGGGCGACGGCGACATCGCGTTCCGCGAACCCGAACTACAGCGCTGGCGCAGCACACTTCCCGACGCGGAGACGGTGGTACTCGCCGGCTGTGGCCACTTTCTGCAGTCCGATGCCCCCAACGAGTTCGCGGCCGCGATCCGGGACTGGTATCCGCGAGCCGTCAAACGCACCTGAGGGCCGGGCCAACACGAAGCGCGCTGCTCACAGCGGCATATGACCGCCAGCGGCAGTGGTGCTCCGCCACAGGCAGCACCGCTCGACGGTGGCTCGCAGCGCACGTCACGCTGAACCCATGAGCGACAACCCCACACCTCTCCCCCTTCGCAAACGCACGGCGGAAAGCCTGCTGAGTCAACGTATCCTGATGCTCGACTCCGCACTCGACGACGAGATCGGCGCCCAGCTGTGCGCCCAGCTTGTGATGCTCGCCGCCGAGGACCCTATCGCCGACATCGCACTGTGGATCAACTCCCCCGGCGGGTCGGTACCGGCGATGCTCGCCATCATGGACACGATGCGCCTGATTCCCAACGACGTGATCACGGCAAACCTGGGGATGGCCTACAGTGCGGGACAGTTCCTGCTGTGCAACGGAACCCGGGGTAAGCGCGTGATATTGCCGCACGCCAAGGTGCTGCTGCATCAGGGATCGGCAGGTATCGCCGGCTATGCTCCCGACATCGAACTGCAGGCCGACGACCTCCGACACGTCCGCGACACGGTGCTCACGATCATCGCCGAACAGACCGGCCAGCCACTCGAGCGGATCTTCGACGACTCGCTGCGCGACCACGTGTTCACCGCCACCGAGTCCGTCGACTACGGGTTCGTCGACCACGTGGTCGACGACATCGCACGCATCCGGCCGCTGACCCCTGCGACCACCGGATTCGGGGTGGGAAAGCGATGAGCACCTACACGATCCCCAACGTCATCACGCGGACCCCGCAGGGAGAGCGGGTGATGGATGTCTACAGCAGGCTCCTCGACGACCGCATCCTCTACCTGGGAACCGAACTCGACGACGGCGTGGCCAACGCGCTGATCGCGCAGATCCTTCATCTCGATTCCGACAATCCCGAGGCCCCCATCGAGATCTACATCAACTCGCCCGGCGGCTCGGTGACGGCGACGTTCGCGCTGTACGACACGATGCAGTACTGTCACGCGCCGATCGCGACAACGTGTGTGGGACAGGCACTTTCGTCGACCGCGCTGCTGCTCGCGGCGGGTACCCCGGGCCGACGGTCGGTGCTGCCGCATGCGCGCGTGTTGCTGCATCAGCCATCCGGGCAGGGGCGCGGCACCATCCCCGATCTGATCCTGGCGGCCGAGGAGATCCTGCGCATCCGCACCGAGATCGAGCAGGCGCTGAGCAGGCACACCGGCCAGGACGTCGCCACGCTTCGCCGTGACACCGACCGCGACCGGGTGCTGCGCGCCGGCGAGATCGTGGACTACGGCCTCGCCGACCAGATCATCGACACCCGACAACGCCGGTCTCCCGCAGGCTGAGCCTGTCGAAACCCCGTCACGCCGCCAGCGCAACCGGGCCGCGAGAACCGTTGCGGCCGAACATCGGCCGCACCGTCACCTCCGTCGAGCGCAGCCGCACCGGCACCGTCGCACGTGCCCGTCCAAGGGCTCCGGCGTGGCGGGAGAGCTCGGTGACCACCTCACATGTCAGATCCAGCAGGCTGAGTTCGAGCGAACCGGCCACCGCCGCCAGCAACTCCGATGACGCATCCTTGCGCCCCCGCTCGATCTCGGAGAGGTACTGACTCGACACTCCGGCCCGGGCGGCGGTCTCCACCAGCCGCTCACCGCGGTCGTGGCGATGGCGCCGCAGCACGCGGCCGGTGACCTCACGCCACAGGGGTTCGGTCTGCACGTCCGGGTCTGATCCACCGAGAGCACTCATGTGCCGATCGTAGGCACCACTCACCGTTGACGACCGACGCTTCTGCTCTCAGCAGAAGGGGCCCGGCCAGCCCAAGCGCCCGGCCGGCTGGGTGCGCCTCAGCTACGTGCCAGCGCCGCCAGCACGATTGCACTCACGTCCCACGCCATGCACTTGTCGGTCACCGACTTGCCGTACACCAGCGGCGACGCGTCGGGCGACTGTGCCCCGGCCTCGAGGAAGCTCTCCAGCATCACACCGCTGATCGTCGGTGCCTTGCCCGCAGCGCGGATGGCCCGTACGGTTTCCGCGATCTCGGTGGCCACCTCGGCCTGACGGATGTGGTCCTTGCCGGAGTTGGCGTGACTGCAGTCGATCATCACCCGCGCGGGAAGCCCGGCCTTCTCGAGTGCGGCCACGGCCGCGGTCACCGACGCGTCGTCGAAGTTGGGTCCCGACGTGCCGCCGCGGAGGATGATGTGGCAGTCGTCGTTGCCGGCGGACTCGACCAGCGCGCCGTGACCGAAGTCGTCGACTCCGAAGAAGACGTGTTGTGCCGCTGCCGCTTTGACGCCGTCGATGGCGACCTGCACATTGCCGTCGGTGCCATTCTTGAATCCGATGGGCATCGACAGACCCGACGCGAGCTGTCGGTGTACCTGCGACTCGGTGGTGCGGGCACCGATCGCGCCCCACGCCACAGCGTCGGCGATGTACTGCGGGCTGGTGGGTTCGAGGAATTCGCAACCGACGGGCAGCCCGAGGTCGATGATGTCGAGCAGCAGCGACCGCGCGGTGCGCAGTCCGCGCTCCACGTCGAAGCTGCCGTCCATGCCGGGGTCGTTGATGAGACCCTTCCAGCCGACCGTGGTGCGTGGCTTCTCGAAGTAGACCCGCATCACGATCTTGAGCCGGTCGGCGTAGTCGACGGCCAGAGGCGCGAGGCGCCGGGCGTAGTCGAGTGCGGCGATCGGATCGTGTACCGAACACGGTCCCACCACCACGAGCAGGCGGTCGTCGCGACCGGCGAGGATGTCGGCGATCTCGTCGCGGTCGGCCTGCACGGCCAGCGCGCGACGCGCCGTCAGTGGCAGCTCGGTGCGGATGGTGTCCGGGGACGGGATGGAGCGGAACGATCTGACCCGTCGGTCGGATGTGCTCTCATTCCTCAGGTCCGGGAGGGTGGTCACGGTGATGCCTTTCGCGGTTGTGTGCCCTTGTCCGTCTGTCAGGCGCACCCGCTGGTCGTGGCCGGAGACCCCTGACATGAGAAGAGCAGCGACCTGATGGTCACTGCTCGGGGCTCCGGGTTTGTGTTGTGCGACGCTGATCAGCGCTTCATCGCAGGCTCACCCGGAGCCTCGATAAAGAACCGCCAATAGGCGCGCACGCTGATCACGTGCACAAGGCTAGCACCGCGGCGTCGATCACGACAAAGAGCTCACAATCGGCGCTCACCCATCGGCGCTCACGGATGGCCCCGGTCGATGAGATGGCTGAGCACGATGATCGATTCGCTGCGGTCCACCGGACCGGCCTGCCGGATGCGCTCGAGCGCCTGCTCGAGGTGGTGAACGTCGCGGGCCATCACCCGCAGGATCGCATCGGCCTGCCCGGTGATGGTGGCCGCGCTCACCACCTCGTGGATGGGTTCCCATGCGGCGGCGAGTTCGTCGGGTGAGATGTTGCCGCGGCAGAACACCTGCACGTAGGCCTCGGTGGTCCACTGCATCGCGATCGGATCGATCACCGTGGTGAAGCCGCGGATGATGCCGTCGTCGAGCAATCGGTCGACGCGTCGTTTGACTGCCGGCGCGGAGAGTCCCACCTCGTCGCCGATCTGCGCGTACGTGGCCCGGGCGTCGCGGGTGAGGCACGCGAGCACCTTTTCATCCAGATCGTCGATCTGACGCAACGTATCAATCTCCTCTGATCAGCTTCCGGTGATTTGTAAATCAAATGCGCAATCTACGTCGATTGATTGCGCTGATCAGGCACGATACCCTCGATTTATGACGATGACGAGCCCTTCTTTTGTTGCGCCCTTCGAACGGTCGCCACGCGCCCGTACCTACGCCATGACCGCCCCCGCGCATTTCACCGTCAGTTATGCCATCAATCCGTGGATGGATCCGTCCGTCCCGGTCGACGCCGGCAAGGCCCTCGCCCAGTGGCACGGCCTGCGCCAGGTGTACGAATCCCTGGGACACGCCGTCCACCTGGTCGATCCGCAGCCCGGTCTGCCCGACATGGTCTACGCCGCCAACGGCGGCCTGGTGATCGACGGCAAGGCCGTCGCCGCCAGCTTCGCGTTTCCCGAACGCGCCCCCGAAGGCGACCACTACGCCGACTGGTTCCACACCGCAGGCGTGGGCGAGGTACACCGCACGTCGGGCGTGCAGGAGGGCGAGGGCGACTTCCTGGTGGTCGGCCGACGCATCCTGGCCGGTACCGGATTCCGCACCCACCCCGACACCCACGCCGAGGTCGGAGCCATCACCGGACTCCCGGTGATCACGCTCGACCTCGTCGACCCCCGCTACTACCACCTCGACACCGCGCTCGGCGTGCTCGACGACGAGAACATCGCCTACTACCCGGCGGCATTCTCTGACGCCTCGCGGGCCCTGCTCGAAGAGTTGTTCCCGCACGCGATCATCGCCGATGACTCCGACGCCGCGGTTCTCGGACTCAACTTCGTCTCCGACGGCCGCCACGTCGTGATGACCGACGCGGCACCGCACCTCGAGGCACAGCTGCGGCTGGCCGGGTATCAGCCGATCACCGTCGACCTGTCCGAACTCCTCAAGGGCGGCGGCGGGGTCAAGTGCTGCACACTGGAACTGAGACTTCCCACGCCCGCTTCACACCCAACGGTTTCAACAGATTCACTGACGAATCAGAAAGGGGCAGGAATGCACACAGTCACCGAGCCCCATGTGGCGCACAACTATTCGCCTCTGCCGGTGACCGCGGCCACCGCCGAGGGGGCCTGGATCACCGACGTGGAAGGCCGCCGATACCTCGATGCACTCGGCGCGTACTCCGCCGTGAACTTCGGCCACCGCAATCCCGAGATCACCTCGGCCGCTGTGGAACAGCTCGGTCGGGTCACCCTCACCAGCCGCGCCTTCGTGTCCGATCAGCTCGAACCGTTCTGCGCGGCGCTGGCCACTCTGTGCGGCAAGGACATGGTGCTGCCGATGAACACCGGCGCCGAGGCGGTGGAGTCCGCGCTCAAGGTCGCCCGGAAGTGGGGCTACGACGTCAAGGGTGTACCCGACGGCATGGCCAAGATCATCGTCGCCGGCAGCAACTTCCACGGCCGCACGATCAGCATCATCAGCTTCAGCGACGACGACGACGCACGCGGCGGCTTCGGTCCCTTCACCCCCGGATTCGAGCGCGTGCCCTACGCCGACTCCGCGGCGCTGGCCGAGGCCATCGACGAGAACACCGTGGCCGTGCTGGTCGAACCCATCCAGGGTGAGGCGGGCATCATCGTGCCGCCGGACGACTACCTGCCCGAGGTGCGTCGCCTCTGCACCGAGAACAACGTGTTGATGATCGCCGACGAGATCCAGTCCGGACTCGGCCGCACCGGCAAGACCTTCGCGTGCCAGCACTGGGATGTGGTGCCCGACATCTACACCCTGGGCAAGGCGCTCGGCGGCGGTGTGCTGCCGGTGTCGGCGGTGGTGGCCAACCGCAACATCCTGGGCGTGCTGCACCCCGGACAGCACGGTTCGACCTTCGGCGGCAACCCGCTGGCCGCGGCCGTCGGCCACACCGTGGTACGCATGCTGGCCGAGGGCACGTGGCAGTCGCGGGCCGAGGATCTCGGTGAGCACCTGCACGCCCGGTTGCGCGAGTTCGTCGGCCGCGGCGTGATCGCGGTGCGCGGTAAGGGCCTGTGGGCCGGTGTCGACATCGACCCCGACCTGGGCACGGGCAAAGAGATCTGCCTGCGCCTCGCCGAACTCGGTGTGCTGGCCAAGGACACCCACGGTTCGACGATCCGTTTCGCCCCGCCGATCGTGATCACCCACCAGGAGATCGACTGGATGATCGAGCAGTTCGCCGAGGCCATCAGCGCCTGAATACTGCCGACCCCTGACAACCGAACCGGTCAGCGCGACGCCGGGCCGCCCACCGCGGCCCGGCGTCGTTGTACGTGCCGACGTTCCGCCGGGACTAGCCTGGAGAAATGTCCACCCGCATCGCGCGTCACGTGCTGCTCATCCGGCATGGTCAGACCGAATGGTCGCTGACCGACCGGCACACCGGACGCACCGACATCGATCTCACCGACAAGGGCGCCCAGGACGCCGCCGCCCTCCAGGGCGTCACCGGACGGCTGGGACTTCTCGACCCGTACGTGATGGTGTCACCGCGGCGACGCGCCCAGCGCACCGCGGAACTCGCCGGTCTCCACATCGACGAGACCAACGACCTGTTCGCCGAGTGGGACTACGGCGACTACGAGGGACTGACCCGCGCGCAGATCCACGCCGAGCACGACCCGAACTGGGCGATCTGGACGTCGGGTGCTCCCGGCGGCGAGTCGGTGGCCGACATGACCCGCCGGGTGGACACCGCCGTCGATCACGTCGAGGAACGTTTCGAAGTCTCCGACGTGGTGGTGGTGTCGCACGGACACTTCTCGCGCTCGTTCATCTGCCGATTCCTCGGGTGGCCGATCGCCCAGGGCGCCAACATCGACCTGCGTCCCGCCGGTAGTGCACTCCTCAGTGACACCGGCGGCGATCGCCGTCTCGTCGAGCTCCGCGGACCCGAGGGCGCGCATCCGTCGACCGGAGCGCTGTGAAAACCCTTCTGCCGTAGATCGGTGTCACCAGGTGACACGAAACTACGGCACAGTGGGTGTTCGGCCGGATCTACGGCTGCCGCAGCAGGTCCGCCAGTGCGGCCTCCGACGTGACTGGCAACGAGCACACCGTGCCCCGGCACACATACGCGGCGTCCGCGCCGTCGACCGGTCCGCGACCGTCGAGTAACGGCACCGAATCACGGCTTCCGGCAACAACAGTCGCGCCGCCCGGCGCGAGTCGGCGTGCCCGCGCGGCGAGTTCCCCATCCGACCACGTGCCGGTGGCGACCGCCACCTGCAGCGGACCGGCCACGCGCGCCTGCGCCACCGCCAGCCAGTGACCCGCCGCGCGGGGCGCCTTGGCCAGCAGGATCGCGGCGCGCGCCAAGGTCGCGTCGAGCAGCTCGGCGTATCGGGTTGCCCGGCCGAACGGGGCAAGTGTCGAGGCGATCAACAGCGCCTCGGCGAGCAGGGAGGCGCCCGACGGGGTGGCGCCGTCGGCCGGATCACGCGGCCGCGCGATGAGCGTGCCCTCGGCCGCGTCGAACCAGGTGCCCGGCTCGGCGGGGTCGGCGAACACCTCGACCGTCGTGTCCAGCAGCTCGTATGCCCTTTCGCACCAACGCTTGTCACCGGTGGCCTGATGAACGACGAGCATCGCGGTGACGAGCGCGGCGTGATCGTCAAGGGCCGCCAGCGGATCCCCCACCACACCGCCGAGCGACGAGCGACGCAGACGTCCGTCGACCACATGGTGACCCCACACCTCGTCGAGCACCTCGACCGCCAGATCCACCCACTCCGGTCTGCCCAGCACCGATCCCGCCTCCGCCAGCGCCGTCACCGCCATCGCGTTCCACCCGGTGACCACCTTGTCGTCGCGGGCCGGTTGCGGCCGTTCGGCACGCGCGGCGAGCAGTCGGCGTCGCACGTCGGCGTAGCGGGCCACGTCGTCGGGGTCGGCGCGCAGCTGCAGCGTGGACCGTCCGTGCTCGAACGTGCCGGTCGCCGTCACGGTGAAAAGCTCAGCGGCCCAACGTCCGTCGTCCTCGCCCAGAATCTCGCGCAGTTCGTCGGGGGTCCACACGTACGTGGAGCCCTCCACACCGGCGGCGTCGGCGTCGAGCGCCGATGCGAAGCCGCCGACAACCCGCAGGTCGGCGCGCAGAAAGTCGACGATCTCGCCGGCGACGCGTTGCGCCGGAACAGTGTCGAGGATGCGTGCGAGGTGGGCGTAGCACCGCAACAACTGTGCGTTGTCGTAGAGCATCTTCTCGAAATGCGGTATCACCCAGTCGTTGTCGACGGCGTATCGGGCGAAGCCACCGGCGAGCTGGTCGTAGATGCCCCCGCGGGCCATGGCGTCCGCGGTGCGGGCCGCCGCCTCGAGCGGCGCGACGTCCCCGGTGCGTTCGTGGTGGCGCAACAATCCTTCGATCAGCGCCGACGGCGGAAACTTGGGCGCACCGCCGAAACCACCGGCGACGACGTCCTCGTCTCCGAGCACCGTCGTGACCGCATGGCCGAGCAGCCGCTCGTCCACCGGTATCGTGCCCGCCGGTAACGCCGACGAGGCCGACGCCAGCGCGTCGCGCACCTGCCCGCCGAGCGAGTCGATCTCGGCGCGGCGCTGCGTCCACGCCTCGGTGATCGCGGCCAGGATCTGGCGGAACGACGGCATCCCACCGCGGGGCGTGTCCGGATAGTAAGTCCCGCAGTAGAACGGTTCGCCCGATGGTGTCAGGAAACAGGTCATCGGCCAGCCGCCCTGCCCGGTCATGGCGACGGTGGCGTTCATGTAGACGGCGTCGATGTCCGGGCGCTCTTCCCGGTCCACCTTGATGCACACGAAGTCGCGATTCATCACCTCGGCGGTGACCGGGTCGTCGAACGATTCGTGTGCCATCACGTGACACCAGTGACATGCCGCGTAGCCGACCGACAGCAGGATCGGCACGTCGCGGGTCACCGCCGCGGCAAGCGCCGCATCACCCCACTCCTGCCAGGCCACCGGATTGCCGGCGTGCTGGCGCAGGTAGGGACTCGACGAGCCGCCCAGTTCGTTGCGCATCCCGGCTCGCGTCCCGCGGGGGTCAGGTGTCCGCGGACTTGCGGTCGTCGGTGGCGCCGGGGACCGAGGTGCCCGGCGAGTCGTCGGTGGTTGCGCCGGCGGCGGTGTCGGGGGTCAGTCCGGCACCGGCGTTGTCGGTCCCCTCGTCGAAGGCCTGATCGGGCTCGGGATGTTCGGAGTCGAACGACTTGGGCAGTTTGCGTAGCTGCTTGTTCATCGACCAGATGAGCAGGCCGGTGCCGATCAGCAGCACGATGATCACCAGCAGGCCGATCGGGGAGGCCTTGCCGAATTCGGGTCCTTGCGGCTGCTGCGCGGCCAGCACCGCGATCGTCGTGGGGCTCACGAGGACGCCTCCTCACGCACGTCGAGCAGTTCGGAGTCCTTGGCCACACCGGCGAACAGGTCGTTCTCCGGAATCGAGGTGGTGACGCGGGTCTGCGCCAATTCGAACTCCTCGGTGGGCCACAGCCGCTGCTGCCATTCCAGCGGCACGGCGAAGAACACCCCGTTGGGGTCGATCTGGGTGGCGTGCGCGCGCAGCGCGTCGTCGCGCTGCGGGAAGTAGTCGCCGCATTCGATCTGGGTGGTGACGCGCCCCATCAGGTCGCCGCGGCTCGGGTCCCACTTGCTGAGCCACTCGGCGAAGGGGCTCTCCTGCCCGTGACGTGCGAACTCCTCGGAGAACAGCACCATCCGGTCGCGGATGAACCCGTGCGTGTAATACAGCTTCGACACGGTCCAGGGTTCTCCGGTACCCGGATAGGCGTCGGGGTCGGCGGCCGCCTCGAACGCTGCCACCGACACCTTGTGACACATGATGTGGTCGGGGTGGGGGTAGCCGCCGTGCTCGTCGTAGGTGATCATCACGTGCGGCCGGAACTCACGGACGAGGCGGACGAGTTTCTCGGTGGGCACTTCGAGCGGAAGCGTCGCGAACGAGCCCTCCGGCAACGGCGGGAGCGGGTCGCCCTCGGGCAACCCGGAGTCGACGAAGCCGAGCCACACCTGTTCGACGCCGAGCGCCGCGGCGGCCTTGGCCATCTCTTCCTGGCGGACCTCGCTCATCCGCTCCTTGATGCCCGGACGGTCCATGGCCGGATTGAGGATGTCGCCGCGTTCACCACCGGTGAGCGTGACGATCAGCACCTCGTCGCCCTCCGCCGCATACTTGGCCGACGTTGCCGCACCCTTGCTCGACTCGTCGTCGGGGTGGGCGTGCACGGCCATCAGTCGAAAGCCGTCGCCGGTCGGACGGGATTGCGTCACGGGTTCCTCACCTTCGGATGCGTACTCCTCACATGGTAGGTATTGACGCGTGAACAGTTCAGACGGGGGCAGGTCGGAGGGCTCCGACCTGCAGGATCGCCCGCAGAGCGGTCCCCGCGCCACCTACCCCGTCGCACAGTCGGCGCGCAGTCGGCGCTATTGGTTCATCGGTCTGTCGGTGGCCGTGGTGGTGATCGGGATCGCGCTGGCCGCGATCGGCTACACGAAATTCGCCGATCCCGACGTCAGCGGGCAGGCCACCGGATACGACATCCTCGACTCCTCGTCGGTGGCCGTGATCTACACCGTCAACCGCAGCGATCCCACCCGGCCGGTGGCCTGCGTGGTCCGTGCGCGGTCCAAGGACGGGTCGGAGACCGGACGCCGCGAGGTGCTCGTTCCGCCGGGACAACAGCAGGAGGGACTGCGCACGGTGGTGCGCACCTCGGAGCCGCCGGTCATCGGCGAGGTGTTCGGCTGCACCACTAACGTGCCGGCCTATCTGACCGTGCCGGACTCGTGACCACCCGCGACACCCGGCAGCGAGCCGCATTCGCCTCCGCGGGCAGTCCCTACTTCCCGCTGCTGGTGGCGCTGTTCGTCGGCGTCATGCTGATCAGCAACATCACCGGCACCAAGGGCGTGCTGCTGTTCGATTCATGGCTGCACCTCGACGTCGGACCGATTCGTCTGCACGGCCTGGTGACCGACGGCGCGTTCTTCCTGTTCCCGCTGGCCTACGTTCTCGGCGACGTGATCAGCGAGGTGTACGGCTTTCGCGCGATGCGACGGGTGATCCTCGCCGGATTCGCCGTGCTGGTGCTCGCGTCGCTGTGCTTCTGGCTCACCATCCATCTGCCGGCGGCGCCGTTCTACGACGGCCAGCAGGCGTTCGAGCGGGTCGCGGGCGTGGTTCCACAGTTCCTTCTCGCGGGTCTCGCCGGGTACCTCGCGGGCGAATTCCTCAACTCCTTCGTCCTCGTCAAGATGAAGGAACGCGCAGGTGAGCGGCAATTGTGGGCACGGCTTCTCGGGTCGACGGTGGTCGGCGAATTCGCCGACACCCTCGTGTTCTGTTCCATCGCGGCGTCGGCCCTGGGGATCTCCACCTGGGGCGACTTCATCAACTACACGGCCGTCGGCTTCATCTGGAAGACGCTGGTGGAGATCGTCGTCATGCCGATCACCTATCTGGTGGTGGCGCGGCTGAAAATGGCCGAGCCCAGCTACCAAGAAGCGCTTGAAGAATTGCGCGAAGACGTCAAATGACGTGCTTCTGCCCGCAACCTTTGGTATCGTGATCGAATACACGGCTCCGGAAGGGGTCGTGTTGCTGCATTTAGAGCAGTCCATATGCCCAGGTGAAGACCTTCGCCCGAGGCGCGGACAACACAAAGGAGTGACCGATGACCGACACCCAGGTGACCTGGCTGACCCAGGAGTCGCACGACCGCCTCAAGAGCGAGCTCGACTCCCTCATCGCCAACCGTCCGGTCATTGCTGCCGAGATCAACGAGCGACGCGAAGAGGGCGACCTCAAGGAGAACGGCGGCTATCACGCGGCCCGCGAAGAGCAGGGCCAGCAGGAAGCGCGTATCCGCCAGCTGCAGGAACTGCTGAACAACGCCAAGGTGGGCGAGGCGCCGACGCAGTCGGGCGTCGCACTGCCCGGTTCGGTGGTCACCGTGTACTACGACGGCGACAAGAGCGATGAGGAGACCTTCCTGATCGCCACGCGCGAAGAGGGAGCCCAGGGCGGCAACCTGGAGAACTATTCGCCCAGCTCGCCGCTGGGTTCGGCCCTGATCGACGCCAAGGTCGGCGACACCCGCGAGTACACCGTCCCCAGTGGCTCGGTGATCAAGGTGACGCTGGTCAAGGCCGAGCCGTACCACGGCTGACGCCACGCCCTGAGACCTGACGCAGTGATGCCCGGTTCCGTGTTGTGGAACCGGGCATCACTGGTTTTCGTGCCGGGGTGATCGGGACTCAGAGCACGTCGGACTTGTCCTCCCGGCTCACCTCGTGGTCGCCGACCGCGTTGTTGAGATACGTGATCTCGATCGGACCGGTCGTCACGACGTCGTCGTAGCGCACCTCCAACGGGGTCTTCGGCAGATCGTGCGCGAATACCTCGATCTCGGTCGGGGGCACCGCTGGGACAGGTTTGACCGGGGCCTTGACCTCGGCCTTCTTGACCTCAGGCTTCTTGACCTCGGCCTGCTTGACCTCGGCCGCCTTGATCGGAACCGGCTTGACCGGGGCGGGTTGCGCCGGCACGGGCTTGACAGGCGCAGCAGGGACCGGAGCGGGCCTGGTCGGTGCCGGTGCTGTCGCGCGTGGTGACGTCGCGACGGGTCGCGTCACCGAAGCCGATGTCCCTCCCACGCCTGCGGGCGCGGATCGGGGCGCCGGCGCCGGCGGTGTTGCGGCCCGTGGTGACGCGGGAACTGCTCCCCGCGATATCGGCTCGGGTCGCGTCGGACCGTGCCCCTTCGCCTTCGGTCGGCGGCGCAGAAGCCAGGCCGCCAGGGCGCACAACGCGGCGAGTGCTGCGAGCAGCAATCCCCACAGCCACCACCTCGACGACGAACCACCCGCGTCACCGGCACTGACACCCGGTGCCGCGACGCTCGGTGCGGACACACCCGTGGCGCCCGGCGCCGATCCCGCGAATCCGGGGATCGTCGACGCCAACGCGGCCGGCTCGGTCCGCAGTCCGGTTGTCTGATTCCAGCTGATCTCGGTGCCTCGAGGACCCGCGAACGTGGACATGGCGGTCTCGTCCTTCAGAGCGGTGTCGGTGACCGGGAACCCGAACGGTCCTCGGCCCGCGCCGCTCGCGTTCCATGCCTGCCGCACCTTTCCCGTGATCAGATGCGCGCCCGTCTGCGGACTCCACACGATCGATGCACCCCCTTTTGTCGACAGGTCGGTGATCTTGCCCGCCGGCGGGGTGTCGCTCTCGTCGTCGGTCGGGAATCCGAGCGCAGCGGGCCCGCCCAGGGCCTTGTACTTCGCGAGGATCACCCCGTACATCACGCGGGCTCCGGTTTCATCGGAGATGTAGATCTCTCCTCCGTCGAATACCTGATAGGCACCCCCGGCGATCGCGGTCGCCGGGCCGGCGGGTTCACCGAGCGGCGCCCTGTTGCCGCCCAGCTCTTTGTAGTGCGCGGTGATCGCGGTTGCCGCCGCGGACTGCGCGGGATCCGCTCGGGCCACGGGAACCGAACAGATCGTCAAGCCGGCTCCCACGAGCGCAAGGGTCATTACGGTCGTGAATCGTCGTAAATCTGGGCGTCGCATCAATGGCGATGACGAGGTACGCACCGGAACCTCCTCCTTTGGGGTTTCTGGTTTCACTTCCGCAGGTGACGGGGGATGTTCCACCGCGGCCCCTTGGGGTCGTCGGGGCGATCGGTTCGCGAGTTGTCGACCGGCGCGGCCGGGCGAACGGGAATCTCTTCCGACCGTTTCCGGAGTTCCACAGAGCCGTCACCGACGATGTCGTCGTCGGGATGCTGCCCGGTGGCACGCTCGATCCACCGCGCCTCCTTCACGTCTCCGGTCTCGACAAAGGTGGCCGTGGTCGCCGTGACCTCACCCGCAAGTCCACGTGTGACGGTCTTGGTGGCCTGGTGTTCCTCGATGATCTTCTCGACCGGCTTCTCCACGAATTTCCGCACATAGACCGGCTTTTCGACCACCACCTCGACGATCTTCTCGACCGGCTTCTCCACGATCTTCTCGACCTCGCGGTAGACGGGCCTTTCCACGATCTTCTCGACCGGAACCTCGACCGGCCGCTCCACCACCCGCTCCTGGAAGAACTTCACCTCTTTGTTGATGGTCTTCTCCACGATGACGGGTCGTTCGACGATCTTCTCGAGCTCGCGATTGACCGGCTTGTCCACGACGCGCTCGGTGATCTTAGGCCGTTCCACGATCTTGTCGACGGTGTGATCAACCGGCTTCTCGACGACCTTCTCGATCACATTGGGCTTCTCCACCACCCGCTGCACGGTGTGATCAACCGGCTTCTCAATCACCTTCTCGATCACATTGGGCTTCTCCACCACCCGCTGCACGGTGTGATCAACCGGCTTCTCGATCACCTTCTCGATCACATTGGGCTTCTCCACCACCCGCTGCACGGTGTGATCAACCGGCTTCTCAATCACCTTCTCGATCACATTGGGTGAATCGCCCCGGGTTTGCTGGAGGCTCGGTTAGTTGGTTCCAGCGTTTGCGGGGACCGGGTTCTCACGGTAGCTGGTGACGGTGTGGGTCGACCAGTAGGCGCTCT